>WREM01000113.1 GCA_009779335.1 Streptococcaceae bacterium
CCTTTGGACGAACTAAAATATACCTTGAGAGCCCCATTTCTGATGAGGAACTTCTTGGGATTTCTGGTGTTGAGAAATTGGAAAAAGAAGGAACAGGTCGTGTGCTTAGATTATCTGATGAATCCGCTGGGCAGGAAATTTTCAAAACGGTCAGTACAGATGGATATGTGCAAGCTTTTGTACAATCCCCACCAACATTAGATGAGATCTTCCGTTTAGAAGCGACATCTGAAAATGCAGAGACAATGAAAGGAGAGTTCCATGCTTAGTCAAACTTGGCTGGTTGCCAAAAATGTATATCGTAATCGTTTCAAATCTGCAGGATTTTGGGCATTGATTCTCGTTCCGTTACTTGTGCCTATCATTGGTCTTATCATGGGTTGGCTTATAGGTTCTACAAATGATGGAAATGCAAAGCTCGTCATTGTCAATCAACCTGCCCTTGTTCAAACACTTAAACACGACAAACAGGCTAAATTTGACTTGTCTGAAACATCGGACGAAGCCCAAGCCAAGTCACAGTTGCAAGAAGGTAAGATTGATGGTTATTTAACAGAAAATCAAGGTCATTTCACCTTGACAACGAGCAGTAAAACCTCGTCTAAATTTAATCAACAGGTCTTAGAAAGCACCTTGACCAACCTTCAGATACTGGAGCGTTCAAGTAAATTAGGAATAAGTCAAGTACAGCTCGCTCAGCTGATGACACCTGTTCAACTCTCACTATCAACCGTCAGTCAGACAGGAAACAAGGTTACGGGGAATCATCAAGCAGGGAATAATCTGCTTGCGATTGGGACAGCCGTAGTCATTCTCATGTTACTCTCCCTTTATGTCGGAGTGATCGCACAAGAAATTGCCAACGAGAAATCCAATCGTATCATGGAAATCCTGCTGGCAACAACATCGAGTAAGGTTCAATATTACGGAAAAATTATTGGGGTTATGTTACTTGCCTTGACACAGATTGTCATCTATGTGATCGGATTTACAGTGGCTTTCCTCGCATTCAAGGAAAACAGTATGGTCAAGATGGTAACTTCTTTCTTTGGTACTGTAGATACAGGTTTCTTTGCCTATGTGATTGTCATGTCGCTCCTTGCCATTGTAGGCTATCTCTTCATCGCTTCTATCGTGGCGTCGCTCATCAATGATCAGGCACAGGTACAGCAGGCCACTTCACCTATCATGTATCTGGCTCTTATTGGCTATTTAAGCTCCATTGCCTCTGCACAAGCTCCAACAAATGTGATTTTGAAAGTTCTATCTTTTATTCCCTTTGTTTCACCGACGCTCATGTCCAGTCGCTACGCTGTTCAAGTAGCAACAACGCAGGAAGCTCTGATTGCACTCATTTTACAGTTTGTTGCAGTTCTTGCCATTGCTCGATTTGGAGAACGTATCTACTCCCGCAATGTTCTTTCTTACAGCAATGAGCGTATCTTCAAACAGCTTATTAATAACGTAAGAGGAAAAGACAGCAGTAAAACAAGGGGTAACTTATATACAGGCAGAAAAATCACCCCCAAAAAATTAATTTTAGCAGGAGTTATAATTGTTATCATCCTAATCATCAGATATTTTTTGAAGCATTAAAATAAAAAAATGTTTAACGGAAGCTCATTAAAAATTACTACTTTATGTTCAATGTTTTTTAATAAACATTTTGATTTTATGTAATTGTTAAATATAAAATAAAAAAGGAGAGAAATGCTGAATAAAAAATTGCAGAAAATATTAATAACATTGGCAAGTTTATTGGTTTTAGTTCCTTATGCTAACATAATTGTTCACGCAAATGATGTAGTTAATAGCAGTAGCAATGGCTCATTGACCGAAATGGTTGATCAAATTTACCCTAGTTCACCATCGCCAATTAATCTTGAAATAGGCAATGTAGCAGATAATAAGGGAGTTTATATTGGTTGGAAATACTACACCAATGCTGAATTTGATAAACTCAACCTTAAAATGAAAGATGAATCAATAACTGTACAAACAGATGGAATCGAAGCAGAGCCGAGATTTCTCCCTGTCCTTGCAGCGATAGGAGTAGGGGCTATATCTTTGGGTGAATTTATATACGCAGTAGGTGCATTTACTGCAATAAGTGCGTGTGTAATTTCTATTGCAAGTAATTTACAAAATTATATCATTCAACAAGACGGACGGACGACAAGTGTTCCAATCAATAGTCCAGCAGGGCAAGAAATTACTAAAACATTGACTCCTGCACAAAAAGCAAAAATTGCTCAGGCAAAGGCGAAATCTCCTGCCAAGACACCAGCAAAATCAGGGAGCTTTAACCCAGAGAAAACAGCCAAAAAAGTTTTGAAACGAGGAAATTCATCAGATAAGGGATATGAGCAAAAAGATGGGTCTGTTTGGTCTAAAGACAGAGCTGGGAGTAATGGACATGGTGGAAGCACTTGGAAAAGATATAAAAATTCTAGAGATTTCAATAATGATAAAAGAGAAGGGACTTATGATGGGAATGGAAAAAGACTTAGAAATTAAACTAACAGATAGAAATATACCAGAACTAAAACTAATCGATGATATTTCAGTTATTAAATCACAAGTTGGAAAATTATTTGTAGATTTAAGTCAAACAGACAATTATGATGATGTTTTGCAAGAAGAATATAAATATACTGGAATGTTAGACTTGTTTTCTGAAGTAATGAAAGAAGATGACCCAAGATTAGACTTGCTCATTGATGATTATTTTGAACTGTCTCAAGAAAAAAAGTTCCTAAATTTTTTTAAACTAGTTTTTGAATTAAATGAAAATAAATGCATGATATATCTTGGTGAAAATCCAGATAAAGCATCTTTTGTAGGATATATGAAGAATATGATTTCCAATCTTGACCAAATTGATAGATGTATCATTTATAATCAAATTGATGTCTTTATCAAATCAGAAGGATCATTTTATATGATAGAAGATTTGAATTTATTAAATACATTTGTGAAAATAAATTTGCGAATGTCTGGGGGCATTCTCCTATATTTCGATAAATTACCAATACTATTTGAGGGAGGGTTTGATATTCATTTTTTAGTAACATTTGAAGATGAGAAAATTCAAGAGCATTATCAAAGATTGGCTAGTGAATCTGATTTACATTTTCTCTAATTTCATAATCATCAGATATTTTTTGAAACATTAAAATAAAAAAATCAGATTTTCTGATTTTTTTGTTACTTTCAAATTTTTTTACGTACTAAAGAGTATGAAAGAAAAAATTGAAATTATTGTCGCAAAGATTAAAGAAAATCCGAAGACTGCTGGGGGCATTCTCCTTGTTTTAATCGTGGGGACATTCCTTTACAGCAATTCACAGCACAAGCAAGAAGTCTCAACGCTTGATTCATCAGCATTAACGACAAGTCAATCCACTTCATCAAAAGAGCAATCAGGAGGAGACGCTCAAAAAGAAGCAAACACAGGAGAAATTGTAGTAGATGTCAAAGGTCAAGTCAAGCAAGCAGGGCTTTATAAGGTGCCTGCAGATGCTCGTGTGGATGATGTCATCAGAAAGGCTGGAGGGTTCACTTCACAAGCAGATCAGAAGTCGGTCAACTTGGCAAAGAAAGTCAAAGATGAAGAAGCTATTTATGTTGCAAAGATAGGGGAAAACCCGACCAATCAAGCAGTTGGAAGTGCAAATAATACGGCATCATCAGAGAGTAAGGATATAGTCAATATCAACACAGCCGACTTGACACAATTACAGACATTGACGGGAGTAGGGGAG
>WREM01000114.1 GCA_009779335.1 Streptococcaceae bacterium
AAAAGCCTCCATGGTTGACTGCACATCTTCCCCACGCAAAAGACCCTCTACAGTCGTCTGACCATGAGCAATGGCACCCAACATAATGGCACGATGAGAAATAGATTTATCTCCCGGAACTCTGATTGTCCCTTGTAAACCTTGACTGTTTTTTCTTAATTCCATATTGACTTTCTTTCTTTTTACTCATTATATCAAATTTATCTTGCTTCTCTTTTTCTTTATTAAATAAAAAAGCCTATGGCTAAGCTTTTCAAATTATTTTACGATTGCTTTTAGGGCTTCAACTTTGTCCGTTTTTTCCCAAGGTAAATCTATGTCTGTACGACCAAAATGCCCATAGGCTGCTGTTTGTCTATAGATAGGGCGAAGCAAATCAAGCATTTGGATGATTCCAGCAGGACGCAAATCAAAGACTTCACGCACCGCTTTTAATAAAATATCATCAGAAACTTTACCCGTTCCAAATGTGTCGATAGTGATAGATGTTGGTTTCGCTACACCAATGGCATAGGAGAGTTGAATCTGTGCCTTATCTGCAAGCCCCGCCGCAACGATATTTTTCGCCACATAACGAGCGGCATAAGAAGCTGAACGATCGACCTTGGTGGCATCTTTCCCAGAGAAAGCCCCACCACCATGAGGAGCATACCCTCCATAAGTATCCACAATAATCTTACGCCCAGTCAACCCAGAATCCCCCTGAGGACCTCCGATAACAAAGCGACCTGTTGGGTTGATGAAATACTTGGTTTCTTCATCGAGTAATTCAGCAGGAATAACTTGCCTGATGACTTGTTCAATCATGTCTTTTCTGATTTGTTCAAGGGATACTTCAGGTGCGTGCTGTGTAGAGATGACCACTGCATCCACACGCTCTACTATACCATTCTCATCATATTCAACAGTCACTTGTGATTTGGCGTCAGGACGAAGGTATGAAAGCTGACCTGACTTACGAATGTCTGCTAATCGCTTTACCAATTTATGACTGAGCGAGATAGCCAAAGGCATATATTCAGACGTTTCATTAGAGGCAAAGCCAAACATCATCCCCTGATCCCCTGCACCAATCTCGTCTAAAGGGTCTTTCCCATCCTCTTCACGATTTTCAATCGCTTTATTGACCCCTTGGGCAATATCAGGCGACTGCTCAACCAAAGAAACATGCACACCTACGGATTTATAGTCAAATCCATTTTCACTGTCGGTATAGCCAATATTCTTGATGGTTTCACGCACTACGCCTGCCACGTCCACATAGGCAGTGGTTGATATTTCTCCAAATACATTCACTGTCCCTGTTTAAACTACCGTCTCACAGGCCACACGAGCCTTTGGATCTTCAGTCAGGATAGCATCTAAGATAGCATCTGAAATCTGATCTGCTACCTTGTCTGGATGCCCCTCTGACACGGACTCTGATGTGAATAAACGTTTTTCTCTTTCCATAATTATTCCCCTACTTTCTTATTTTTTCTTGAAATCTTTCGGTTACAGACTAGCTCTAGTCATCGGAATATGTAACACTCCCATTTTATCATAAATTGAAGGCTTTCTAAAGAAAAAAATCCAGTAGTTAGGCTGGATTTTTTTCTGATTATTTTACATTGGTTCAAAATTTCAAGTTATCAAAATAAGTATTTGTTTTTTCAACGTAATTTGTAAAACTAAATTTTTAGGTAATATTTCTATTTAGTTTTAATGAATTTATTTAACCAATCAGGAAGATTTTCATCCCCTACCTTCCATGAATCAACTAGATTAGATGTCTTTTCATATCCACCTTTTAATCTAGCCTCTTTCCTATCTTCTCTGTCTAATCGTGACATTTTATAATTTGAAATTTTATATTTCTGTATCTCATCCCCATTTTGTCGATACTCATATTGATGAAAAGAATTTCCCCCTTGATGAGTTGGATGCTTTTTTGTTGTATAGAGATGTGTTCCGTTGAATTTTAATTTATCATTATTTCTTTCAATCATCCTTATTTTACCTTCTATTTTTTAATAAAATCACCTAAATGAGCCATTACTAAATTAATGAACCCTTTTGTATCTCCCAAAATATCATTCCCTTTTTCTAACTCAGCAACAGTCATCCAACCTAGTGCCTCTGTGATAGCAACTGCAGTTGCTCCATTAACAACTCCCCCTGCAATGGATCCATATAATGGAATAAGCTTTATCAAATTTCCAGCTACATTTTTACCAAAAGCGGATACACCTAATTGTTTAACCAAACTTTTCATCGCTCCATCAGCAAAATTTACACCATAGTGAGCATATAGTCCGGTCATCATTGAGAGCTGTACTGGTACTAGGAGATACGTATCTGAAAATGGGAAAGGACTCGCTCCTGTTGCTCCTGCAGCGACAGAAGCCCCATGAATGATAGCATGCGTTTTCAAATCAAATCTATCTGTTGCTTCTATTTCAGCACTAGCATTATGTTCTGCTTCTCTTTTTGCATTTTTATAAATAAACTCTTGACGATAGTCATCTAAGTATTTTATTTTATCCGAATAAGATTCTTTTAATACCCTAGCAATCGAATTTTTCCATGTCCAAATTTCTAATTTCCATCCCTTTTTTTCTGTATCATCATAAAGCGGACCCAAGACATCTCTATCTCCAGACATGATAATTAATTTTCCTACTTCATTATTCTCATTCATTGCATTTACCGCTCTTTGTATAAGTGTAGTATCTACTTCTTTTTCTGGTTTTCCTTTTTCACGGTGCTTCACTATTACCTTAAATCCTTTTTGCTCAAAAAAATTTTTAAATGAACTTTCTGTTTCATTCGATGTGGTAGATGTTACAAGGATCTTTTCTGCATTTTTATAATCATTTAACATTATTTGGGAAAATTTAGCATAATCAAATTTCTCTCCACGTTCAAAATTAAATTCTCCTCCAATACTGATATTCGAATCGTCAATCAGTAGTATTTCTATCTTGCTATTCTTGGTTATAGGCTTCTTACTTGCATTTTTCATGATATCCATTGCTTTGACTAATTTGATTTCTTCTTTCTCAGTAATAGAACTAGAATGTGACTTAACGTCCATTTTTAATTCCTTAGCTTTAGCTACAAGATCTTCATTTGTAAATCCTGTTTCCTTAGCTATCTGATTAATACGATTTTTCTTTTCTGCCATATTTCTATCCCTCTTCTATAAGAAATTTCTTCTTATTTAGTGTTATTCTTGACTGAATGTCAAGAATCTGCTGTACATAGTACAGTATAGCAGAGCGAATGAAAACGATTACTCATTTTAGAATTTTGGGGAACAAAAAAATTCAGTTGGTTGGACTGAATTTTTGTTTTTTACTGATTTATTTTTATTATTTATTCTATTATAGGAACAGTTTGATTTTACTTAAAAATCAGACCAATTCTTGTCCTCATTGATGGGTTCTGCATCTTTGATTTTACGACCATCTTTGTAATAGCCTTTGTCTGAATTTTGCCATGTACTAGACTGATTATTTCTATCATTTTTTGGCTTTTTAGGCATGACCCAAGCCGCAATGAAATATACGATAATCAATGCTCCCCATGAAGTAAAGGCCAGTATGGCATAGAGGATTCGGATGAAAGTGATGATGTCGCTACTCCAGCCAAAATACTCTCCAATTCCTCCTATAACCCCTGCTATTCGCACGTTATCATTAGAACGTGTGAGTTCTTTTCTTGACATTGCTCCTCCTCTTAGTCTTCCTTGTTCTCAGTATCTTTCAACCAGATTGT
>WREM01000115.1 GCA_009779335.1 Streptococcaceae bacterium
AATCTCTCGATGACACTCTCGCGAGATTGGTGGAGAGCGTAAAAAAACAACGGCTCACAGACGATATTGAAGATGTCATGACCCGCAATGAGTTCGTGGAATTGATCCTGTGACATTTCACCTCATGGTGGATAAACGTGCACTTGATTTTTTAACCTCTCTCAATATCAAAGATCAACGGATTATCAGGGAAAAACTGAAAATATTGCAAGATAATCCCTATCCTAGCCCGGATGGAGATAAAGAGAAACTCCATACAAATAAAAAGCGTGAATCTTACCGATTACACATTGCACGTTCATTCACGGTAATTTACAATATAGATCCTGACGGCAGCCTCATTTATATCACCCACATCATGCCCATCGAAAAGGCACATCGAAGGTACGGCGTATTTGAACAGTCCAGATTCCTTCATTTAGGCTGTTCTATAAAAAATCTACTTTTCGCGTTAGAATCTATTGAAAAAAAAGAAATTAAATGCCAGGCAATCTTCTACTCTTTTGATGGTTTTATTGACTACACCTCTTGCAACGACTCTAAGATCCTCATAGATTCGCGATATTGTTCAGCAGGTGGTATTCTGCAAAAATCAACCGTTTTATCATAATGTTCTTTTATAACAGTTTCAATCTCCTCTAGTGTGACCCGGAAAAATTCCCTTCTGGTATTTATCATATTGAGTTTCTTCGCATCAAATGCACGGTGAAGAGCTGCTTCTAGCGAAGGTGCATCCTCAGAGAATACCATAGCATGGACGTCAAAGTTGAATGGGACAGATGCATCTCCTAACTCATATATCCGATCCATCGGATCGAGTCGCCGAGTCATCCCAATCTTATAGACATGCTCTCCAAAAGACCCGATATTTGAAATTACATATACATACCCAGCTTTCATATTCGCAGCCCTGTAATCCACGTCTTCTAATGCCTTGTCCAGATCCTCGATTTGATGGGATATTGTCTCCTTCTTTTCAATGAGAGCTTCTTTTTGTTCTTCTGTTTTTGCTTGCTCGATCTGATCTTCAAGCTTCTTTAAGACATTGTTATAATGGCTCTGCTCTTTTTCGATTTCTCTTCTTGCTTCTTCTATTTCTTTTGCGATTTTAGCTTGCTCACGCTGTTCTTCTTTTAGCCTCCTTAGTTCTTCCTTTTCTTCCTGCTTTTTCATTGCCCACTCTATTGCAAGATGAAGCTCATGCATCTTCAAATTGAGGTAATCAGATGTAATTACGACTCTATTTGATGAATTTATCTTGTTGAGGTCGTCATATGATTTTTGAATTCGTGCCTTCATGCTGTCAATATTATTAAATTTGACCCGGTCAATGGCATTTTCACATTCTGTATTAAATGTTCTGATAATCTGCTTTATGTTATTTGTTGTAAACGTTTTTCCTTTCGCTTTACTTCCATCTATAGTCCACTCGATCTCACAAATTGCCGCCGTTTTTCCCTTTATCATCTCTTTTTGCATATCCCGAATCTGGCTCAACCGACCTTTGAATTCCTCAGAAGTTGCAAAGTCATATAGCGGTTCATAGAGATTGAATTCCTGTAAAAGAATTGTATCATCGAGTTCTATGATGTAGTTCTTTTTTTCTGCAATAACAGCGTCTTGTTTGTGAAGTTCTATCTTTAGTTCTTTTATCCTTGATTCGAGAGCCTCTATTTCCGCTCTCTTTTCTGAAATTGTGTGAGTAAGGGTTTGTACGCTTTTCATTTCAGGGGTTATACTTTTCTCAATTGACCGTATTTTCTTGTCTTTCTCGTCTGCCTCTTCCTTATATATCTGTATAATCCCTTTCAGTCGCTCAATTTCAGCTAGTTCTTTAGAGTTGAATAATCCCATTACTTCTTTTCTTATTACAGCCGAGAAAATATACATTTCGATTTTGATGCCAATCGGTTGAAACCAGGCTTGGGTTCATAATGCCCATATGAACCCACAGTCAATGTGTTAATATCAGAATATGGAGCAATTCTACAGTGTAAAAAGGACTGACTGAATATGTGTGACGAATATGATGAATTGCATCTTGATGAATTGCGCAAAAAATGGGATGCAGAAAGATCTATGTGGAAAGAGTTCGCCCAGAATAATTTGTTAGGCAGAGAGTTAGAAAAAGTCGGTGAATTTGAAAAGGCAATCGAATTGTATGAACAGAATGTTGCAAGAAGAGATGAAGGAAGTCATCCATACGAAAGGCTCGCTGTGATTTATTCGAAAATGAAGAAATATGATGATGTAAAGAGGATTTTAGAGATTGTAATAGACCTATATGAAAGTGATGTTCGTATAGGGGACAAACCTGCAAAACAGAAAAGCCTGACAAAGTTCAAAGACCGCCTTGAAAAAGTTGAAAAAAAGATGTCGTTGCCAATGCAAAAAGACATAAATGACTAAATTAGGAGTTACGCAAAAATCAGCATGACTTAAACTTTTGCCAACAAAAAACAATTAATTAAAGTGACTTAATAAGGCATTATGATATACAAACGTGCAATTTTGCGTAAGTCCTATAAATTAAACAACATTCTAAAACTGAGGGACGATATGCTCAAAAAAGGGATCTTTTTACTCGTATTTGCTATGGTATGCACATCAGCTGCAGCAGCATTTGAACAAAGTGTAGCAACAAAAGAGAGTACAGAGGTAATATATCAAGACGGGTTTAAAGTTGTAAGAACCGACAACAATGTACTAAAGACTACCCAGATTGTTTATTTTTTTGAAACTGATTATTTTAATAGCGGGAGTGATTTCAAAACCCAATTTACGAGATATGTAGAGAGTAATAGACAGACCCTCCAATGTGGCGCACAATACAAAGCAGATTCTGTGATTGGTATAGCCTCTCTTTCAAATCCAGCTGAGGTATGGGTAGGCAAGTGGATAAAGGGATCATTTAAATTTCAAAGCATGAGTTTTTAAATGGTGAAAAAATGGCAGCCAACAAAAAATAAACCTAGAACACAAGCATTTCAGTATATTGATGAAGACAAGTGTTGTGATGTTAGCTATCTTAATGTGTGTATGCGTCACTCCTGCTGATATTATCAGTTCCGGGTGGGTTGATGACAAGACATTTGCTATAACCGCAGATGAATACAAATCCACCGCCAGACTTGACTATTTTGAAACATATTTCGAGATCGTTGTAATTTTTAACGTTGACTATTTCACCGACATTGAAGAATTTAAAGAATATTTTCTCCCATTTATAGAGGCTCTTGTCTCTGCATATGAAGAAACACTCTCTGCATATGAAGGATCTGATTTCTCATCTATAAATAAGGTGGATACGGTAGCTATTTTTTCAATTTCAACTGAAATTTGGGTCGGTAAATGGACGAATGATGGCCAAATTGAATATATCAAGTCCTCACTTGTTTAATCATCTTTTCTCTTTTTGCACCTTCCGATATCTTCTATTCGTTGTTCAGCTTGGGTCCTCCCAAAATTTGGGATGCACCCCGTTTAGATATATCTGTCCCATGACAATCTCCACATAACATTCATTTTTTCAAGTATATAATTATAGTATTTTATTGTTTATTATAATTGATTTTCGGAGGTTGCGAATGATTAATCAGGTGATACGAAAATTGCTATCGGTTATTGTTTTGTGCTTTTCAAATTGAAACATAATTTTACCTAACTCAGGTACTTCTTCTTCATTAATCAGTATCCAACCTTTTGTAAGGTAAAATT
>WREM01000116.1 GCA_009779335.1 Streptococcaceae bacterium
CGATTTCTGCCTGAAAGAGATTGAGAGTATTGCCCTTAAACCCATTTTCAAAAGTAGGTTGATTGCCACCTTTTGTGTCAATTCGATGTAAACCATAGAGAAAATTACCCAAATCTCGAGCCAGTTGACGCTCATCTCCCATGTTTAGAGGAGTCGCAACCTGCCCGTGAGGCTTGGGGAATTTATGATTAATATATGTACTCACTGATTCGGTCATCTTTTTCTCCTGTATATTCTTTTTTATATTATAACATTAAATCAATTTGTTATAATAGACCAATGAGTTTAGAAAATATCCGAAAAGAAATCGATCATATCGATGCACAAATTACCCAACTGCTTGAAGAACGCATGGACTGTATCCATCAAGTTGCTAACTATAAAAATCAACATCAACACCCTGTGCTAGATCAAAAAAGAGAAGATGACTTATTGACTCATATTCATAGCCATATTACAAATGAAGAATATCAAGCAACTATTCTTTCTATTTACAGAGACATTCTCAAACACTCTCGAGACTACCAAACAAAAAAGCTTCAATAGAAGCTTTTTTTATTTATACATCAAAATAGGGGTAACCCAAGTGTTCATAAGCTTTTGATGTGGCTTTACGCCCTTGCTTCGTGCGTATCATGAAGCCTTTTTGTATGAGATAGGGCTCATACATGTCTTCAATAGTTTCTTGCTCTTCGGAAATGGCTACAGAAACTGTACCTAATCCAACAGGACCTCCATTATAGAGCTCAATCATCGTACGAAGAATCTTCTGATCTACATAGTCTAATCCTTCAGAATCTACATCAAGCATAGATAGGGCTTTGTCTGTAATCTCTTGATTGATGACTCCATCGCCCTTGATTTGTGCAAAATCACGCACACGTTTCAACAAACGATTGGCAATACGAGGTGTGCCACGACTGCGAAGCGAAATCTCATGTGCTCCAGATTCTGCAATCTCCACATCAAAAATCTCTGCTGTACGATTAATGATTGTTGCTAAATCATCCACTTGATAATACTCCATGTGTGCAGAAATCCCAAACCGTGCACGCAGAGGGTTAGACAACATGCCTGCACGAGTTGTCGCACCCACTAGAGTGAAAGGTGGCAAGTCCAGATGCACCGAGCGAGACCCATCTCCTGAACCCAGCATGATGTCAATATAGAAATCTTCCATGGCAGAATAAAGTACTTCTTCCACATTCATAGGCAGACGATGAATCTCATCAATGAAAAGGACATCTCCTGCTTCTAATTCATTAAGGATAGCAACTAAATCTCCAGCCTTCTCAATCGCAGGTCCTGAGGTTTGTTTGATGCCTACACCCAGCTCATTAGCAATGACAAAAGCCATGGTCGTCTTACCCAACCCCGGAGGACCAAAAAGAAGAACATGATCCAAGGCTTCTTCACGCATTTTAGTCGCTGCAATAAATATCTCCAGCTGTTCCTTAACCTTGCTCTGTCCAATGTATTGCTTGAAATTTTGTGGACGCAAAGATTGCTCTAACGCTTCCTCATTATTTAACTGTTGAGAGGATAAATTTTCGTTCATAAAGGTTATTATACCACAATATCGACCTTAGATTTTTCTAAAATAAAAGGCTTATCGTAGTAATAAGCTTTTTATTTCATCATCATTTTCAAGGCTAATTTGATGTATGCTTCTGTTGTTTTTCCCTTGTCTGATTCTAGTGTTTTCTCGATTTTCTTGAGTTCACTGGCTTTATAGCCCAAAGCCTGAAGAGCTTCTATGGCTTCTTCAAGCTGTGAATTTCCTGAGGCTTTGCCTTTCAGTTGACTGGCTGTTTCAAGATCAAATTTACCTGCTAAATCAAGGGCAATCTGCATGGCTGTCTTTTTCCCTACTCCGGGAAATTGAGTCAGGTATTTAATGTCACTGCTGTCAATGGCATTGACCAGACCTTCGTTATCATCTGCTGCGATAATAGCCAGAGCAGACTTCGGACCTATTCCTGACACAGAAATAAGTTTGAGAAAGAGTCCTTTTTCAGAATCATCTACAAACCCATATAAGGTATGTGCATCTTCACGCACAACCTGATGCACATAAATAAGCACCTGCTCATTCATTTTACTAGACCATGTGTACGGATTCGCTACGTTCAGCAAAAAGCCCATACCTGATAAATCAAGCACAATATAATTGGGCGTGATTTTCACTAATTTTCCATTTAAGTATTCGTACATATTTCTTTCTCTATTTCTAAATCATTTTGAGTGTAAGGAAATTCCCCTATTTATTAAGAAACTCCTCCACAATATATCTTGGGCGTTCCTTGACTTCAAGGAAAATTTTACCAATATATTCCCCGATAATTCCAATGGCTAAAAGTTGTAATCCACCAAATCCTACAATAGTAATAAAGGTTGATGCCCACCCCACAATCGGATAACCTGCAAAGAAATAGCGAAGAATAATATAAAGTCCAATCATCAAGGCAATAAGGAAAATGGTAAATCCAAACCAGAATACAATTCTCATAGGGGTTGCTGATGTTGAAGTAATCCCATCTATAGCAAAGGACAGCATTTTTTTGAAAGGATATTTACTTTCCCCAGCGAAGCGTTCCCCACGCTTATAATAAACTTTAGTTGATTTGAAACCTACTAAAGGCACCATCCCACGCAAGAAAAGATTGACTTCCTTGTACTGTTCTAAGCCATTCAAGGCACGCTTGCTCATGAGACGGAAATCTGCCGAATTATGCACACTCTCACTTCCCAGCTTGTCCATCAAACCATAGAAAATAAGAGCTGTTCGACGCTTGAATGCTGTATCTGTATCACGATTATCACGGACACCGTAAACCACATCATATCCATTTTCATATTCTTCAAGCATTTGATCAATGGTGTCAATGTCATCTTGCAAATCGGCATCCATAGAAATGACACAATCTGCCAAGTCTTTGACCGTCATCAATCCTGCCAAAAGTGCATTTTGATGCCCACGGTTACGGGAGAGGTTGATGCCACTAAAAAGACTGTCCGCTTCATGTAAACCTTGAATTTTCTCCCAAGTCTTATCTTTTGAGCCGTCATTAACATAAACCACTCGACTATTGGCAGTGATTTTCCCTGAAGATTGTAAACTTTCAAACTTTTCTTTTAATCGACGAGAGGTTTCATCAATTACTAATTCCTCGTTGTAACAAGGTACAACCATATATAATGTTGTCATTATTTTTCCTTTATTAAATATTATTCTTCCAAATCATATTTTTTGAGCTATGACTTTCTTGGATACGACGGAACATTTTTTCCATATCAGAGCTTGTGAAATGCACTAGAACAGGACGACCATGTGGGCAATTATAAGGGTTTTTACAGGTAGCTAAATCTTCAAGTAGAGCTTTTGCCGACTGATTATCTAGGGGATGATTGGCCTTGATAGAGGATTTACAAGCAATCATAATCGCCAAATCTTCACGATATTTAGCCACAGAGACTTCTTGTCCTGATAAAAGCAAATCCATGAGCTCATTGACTGCTGATTCAATTTCTTCGTCTTTCATCCATAGAGGATGCTCACGCAGAATAAATTGGTTGTCCCCATATTCTTCAAGATTTACACCTGCTTGATTGAGCAGGTCTTTTTGCTCTGCTACTCTGATGAAATCATCTTTAGCCAGTGTAAATATATAGGGTGTCAACAAGGTCTGCTGATCC
>WREM01000117.1 GCA_009779335.1 Streptococcaceae bacterium
CCACGTTTGGTCATGAGACGTCCTGCAATGGTTGCTGAAAGACCGAGTTCATTTAATTCTTCTTTAGTATTGGCATCGTACTTTTCATGAAGTTGAGCAGAATCATGCGTGCGTACAAATTTTGTGCCGAACGGATCAATGCCTTCTGCACGCAGTTTTTCCATTTTTTCACGACGGACTTTCATTTGATCATTCAAATCTTCAATTATTTCAGTCAAGATAATAGCTCCTTTTGATAGTTTTATTTATTATACCACGATTTATAAGTTTTTTTATCATTGACTTTAACATTTTTAATGTGCGAAATTTAATTGTAAGTGGTATAATAGTTGAATCTATTAGAGTTTTTTGGAGAAATGAATTGATAAAAATTAAAGATTTATTGATAGGAAAACCCCTCAAATCAACAGAGGATGATTCCCATCTTTTAGGAAAACGTCAAGCACTAGCCATGCTTTCTAGTGATGCTTTGTCTTCTGTTGCATACGGGACAGAGCAAATTATCCTTGTCTTAGTTGCTGCGGGAATCGGGGCAACATGGTATTCATTGCCTATTGCTGCAGTGATTTTGGTCTTGCTTTTTGCTTTGATTTCCAGTTATACTCAGGTTATTCATGCCTATCCATCAGGTGGTGGGGCTTATTTGGTGTCCACTGAGAATTTGGGGACTATTCCGGGATTGATTTCTGGAGGCTCTCTTTTAGTGGATTATATGTTGACAGTTGCTGTATCTACATCGGCTGGTGCGGATGCCATTACATCAGCTTTGCCAGAGTTTAGTCAATATAATTTAGAGATTTCCATTGCTTTGGCACTTTTACTCATGTTCATGAATTTGCGTGGTTTGAGAGAATCAGCGACTTTCCTATTGGTTCCTGTTTATACCTTTATTTCAATGATGGTCATTGTCTTGGGTGTGGGAATGTTCCGCATTTTCACAGGGACATTGCCTTATCATGCGACAGCTCATGTGGGGACAACCATTACTGGAGTTTCTATGATTCTCTTACTTAAGGCATTCTCAACAGGGGCATCATCACTGACAGGGGTAGAAGCTATATCGAATGCTGTGCCGTTTTTCAAGCGACCTAAAGAAAAAAATGCCTCTCATACTTTGATTTATATGGGAATTATCTTGGCAACTTTCTTTGCAGGAGTAACTTTTCTTTCTTATTGGTTGGGATTGATTCATGATCCAAAGATAACCATCATTGCTCAAATGGCACAGGGAGTCTTTGGACAATCTACGGTAGGTCAAGTGTTCTTCTTTGTATTCCAAATTGCAACAGCAGCAATTTTGGCAGTTGCAGCCAATACAGGATATTCTGCCTTCCCAATTCTAGCCTACAATATGGCAAAAAATAAATATATGCCACATCTATTTACCAGTCGTGGCTCTCGTTTGGGTTATTCTAATGGGATTATTTCACTTGCCATAGGTGCAATTATCCTACTCTTCATTTTTAATGGGTCAACAGAACGCTTGATTCCTTTATATGCAGTGGGTGTATTTGTGCCATTTACATTGGCTCAAGCAGGGATGGTTGTGCATTGGAAACGTGCCTTAGGTAAGCGATTCTTTGGTAAATCGATCATGAACATTGTTGGAGCACTTATTTCATTAACTATTGTTTTGATATTAGTGATTTTCCGTATGTCTGAAGTTTGGCCATATTTCATTGTTTTGCCTTTGCTTATTTATGGATTTATCTATATCCACAAGCATTATATGAAGGTTGCCCAAGGGCTTCGTCTTCGTGATGATGTAGAATCGCATAAGTTTTCAGGGAATACAGTGATTGTGCTTATAGGGAATGTGACTAACGTAGATATTGGTGCCATTAACTATGCTCGCTCTATCGGGGATTATGTTATCGCTCTTCATGTCTCCACTAAAGAGAATCTGAAAAAAGAAGAAGAAATCAATGAAGACTTTAATAAAGTTTTTCCTGATATTAAACTCTCAATCATTCGTACAGAATATCGCTCTATCATTGGTCCTGCCACTCGCTATATAAAAATTGCGGCCAGACGTGCTAAGACCGAAGATTATACAATGACAGTGCTTATCCCAACATTTGTACCTTCTAAACCGTGGCAAAATGCACTACATAATCAAACAGGATTGCGTCTTCGTTACGCTCTCAATAACCATGAAGATATTATCATCTCAAGTTATAACTACCATTTGAAGACATAGAAAGAAAATGAAAGATGAAGTCTAAAAAATATCTGTCAGGTATAGGGTTAAGCTTTGCCATTGCTCTTGTTTCTTATTTTCTTAATCTGTATGTATTCAAAGGTTTTGGGATGGCAACCATTGCCATTATCTTAGGGATAATATTGGGAAATCTCTACTTTCATCAGCCACAACTTGATGCAGGAACAGCATGGTCTGAAAAACGGTTACTGGAGTATTCCGTTGTCTTATTAGGTGCGACGGTGACTTTTGAAACCATTGCAAAACTAGGGTTTGCAGGGGTAAGCTATATTGTCATACTATTGGTTTCAACACTTGTATTTGTCATGTTTTTAGGTAAGCGATTGGGATTTTCTACTCAGCTTTCTAAGCTTATGGCAGCGGGGAATGCCATCTGTGGCTCTTCTGCTATTGCTTCGGTTACGCCTGTTGTTAAAGCGGATGTTAAGGAGAAGCGAACAGCTATTACCATGGTTAATCTCATGGGGACAATCCTTATGCTTCTTTTACCCATTTTGAGTACAGTGATTTTTGGACAAAATGATTACACTCGTGGTGCTTTAATCGGTGGGACTGTACAATCTGTAGGTCAAGTGGTAGCATCTGGTGCCATGGTTAATACAGATACCATGACTATGGCAACCCTCTTTAAGATTGTGCGGATCATGCTTTTGATTTTTGTGGTTTTAACCCTTGGTTATCTGAATTCAAGAGAAAATAAAGAAGAACAAACACAAGAACAAACAGAAGAAAAGCCAAAAAATAATTTTCTCCCTTGGTATGTTACAGGCTTTCTTATTCTTTGCTTAGGGGATACTGTTTTTCATTTTCCAAAAGCAATATCAGATATGGCTCATTTTCTGAGCACATGGTGTGAAGCCATCGCTTTGGCAGCTATCGGATTACGACTTAATCTGATTGAGTTTGTCAAATCAGGAAAAAAATTGCTGATTTATGGCTTTTCAATCATTACTTTCCAAGTAGTGGTTGCTCTTTTACTTATTAAAATATTACTTTAATAGAGGATAGATATGATTATTTATGATGAAATAATGGTCAGATATGGGGAATTATCGACCAAGGGAAAAAACAGGAACTTCTTTATTGGTCGTTTGTCGCAGAACATTCGTCAAGTACTCTCTGACATTCCAGATTTGAAAATAGATGGACAGCGTGATCGTTGCCACATAAAATTAAATGGTGCAGACTATCAAGAAGTATCTGAGCGTCTGACCAAGGTTTTTGGGATTCAGAATTTTTCTCCCTCTATCAAAGTAAATAAAACCATTCCGGATTTGAAAGATGCGGTTGTTTCTCTCATATCTGAAATTTATAGCCAAGGAATGACGTTCAAAATTGCAGCTCGTCGTTCAGATCATCAGTTTGAACAAGATTCTACTGAGTTAAATATGACCTTGGGGAATGTCGTTTTTGACCATTTTGACTATGCCAAGGTGCAGATGAAAATGCC
>WREM01000118.1 GCA_009779335.1 Streptococcaceae bacterium
ACAACCTTATCAAAAGATTGATACAAATCAAGACTCAATGTCTGACTCACTTTAGAATGGTCAACCATGATGAGTAATGAATTTTTAGTCTGATGTTCTTTTATACTGTCTAAACGAAGAATGTGAGCATAACCATCCGCATCTTGATTGATTTTATCAATGGCCCGTCTAACGTCTGGAAGTAATTGCTCTTCATCATAAACGACAAACGCTTCTTTTCCCGTCATGTTAGTAAAAGTTTTCATGGCTATTGCTGCTCCAAAAGCATCCATATCAGGATAGCGATGACCTACAATAATAACATTGTCACTTTCATTAATAAGCGTACGTAAAGCTCCTGCCACCGCACGTGCACGAGTCCTGCTCTTTTGCATATGACTTTCAGAGTTTCCACCATAATAGACAGGATGAGATTGAGGAGTGTTTTCTCGTAAGACCACCTGATCCCCACCACGCACCAAAGCCAACTCTAAGTTATTGAGAGACATTTTTCCAATGGCTGGATAATCTGACCAACCATAAGAAATTCCCATGGATAAAGTCAGAGAATATTTCTGCTCTATGGCAGATTCTCTAAACTCTTCCAAAATCTTAAACTTATCTTCCATGAGGTTACTCAAGATTCTGTAATTACAAAAGAAATAATAACGATTGGCATTGATACGTCTAATAAATAGTCCATATTCTTTCCCAAAAGCTTCCAAAGCTCCTGAAATAAAATTATTGACCTGAGAGCGTTCACTGTCTGTGATTAAGTCTGTCACATCATCATAGTTGTCAATAGAGATAGAGGCAATGACTGAACGACTATTAGAAATTCTGTCCTGACTGCTTGCCTCAACAGTCGCATCACTCAAATAAATTATGCTTTTTTCTTTATCTGCATTGATATTATATTTTTTTGACCCTACGGTCACATATTTATTGATTTCACTCGCATCAATCTGAAGAATCTGCTCAATATCTTTCTTATTGAGTACTCGTTCATTCCCCTTATAAATCATATCTACAAAAGGATTAAACCATTCAGGTTCTAGTGTTTCCCCATTATAACGAATGACTCCAATAGGCATATTATCCAAAGTGGCATTGAGAGAACTGTCTGCTTCATCGTTGATTTCACGAATAAAATCAATACGTCGCAGTTTATAATTACGATACTGTAAGAGCAAGGCAGCTGTAATCAAAAGATTGACAACCAAGAGAATAAGAATAGCTGAATTTTTTGAGTCAGTAAATAAAACAGCAGCACTTTCAAGAAGCTGAATGATAATCATAAAAAAGACAATCGTCACTGAAGAAAATTTTCTTACAATATTCATAAACTCTCCTTTCTCATCCTTACTATTTTACCACAAATGACCAAATAAAAACAGCTCTTTGAACGAGCCTTATTTCTTTATTTATAGCTTATTTTTGCTTAATTTTTCTTTTATTTCCTTTAAATTTTCAAAACAATCATCTGCAAGACTTTGATTCATATCAAAGCGATAATCTTTAATTGCCCAAACTGTCGTTCCTGCTGTCTTTGCTGAAAGAATCCCCTTTTCAGAATCTTCGATGACAAGTGTTTCTTCTGGCTTTACCTCTAGTTTTTCCATTGCAGTCAGATAAATTTCTGGATGTGGTTTTGTTTCCTTAAATTCATCACCTGATAAAATCACTTGAAAATAAGTCGTCAAATCATGCGTAGCCAATGCAGTATCAATATCTTTTCGACTGGAACTTGACGCCAATCCTATCTTATAGCCTTCATTTTTTGCATATTCTAATATTTCTTTAACACCTTCGCATAAAAGAGAACTATAATCGAGAGGGTGCGTTTGTTTATATGCTTTATAAATTTCTTCCAGTTCTTTTCTTTTTTGAGCATCAAAATCCTCACCAAGTATAGCTGTCCATGTGTTTTTCATGTTGCTCCCAATCAAAAAACTATGGCTCAAATGGGAAAGATCAATACCATACTGTCCAAAAAATTCTTCACGTCGTTTGAGATATTGAGGTTCTGTGTCTACTATCACACCATCCATATCAAAAATAATTGCCCTATATTTCATATTTACTATTATAGCATGACACAACAAACCATGTGCTATAATTAGACCAAGAACAAAACAAAGGAGAAAGATTACCATGTCTAAACATGAAGAAATTCTCACTTATATCGAAGGGCTAGAAATTGGAAATCAGGTAAGCGTTCGGCGTATCGCCAACCGAATGAAAGTGGCTGATGGCACAGCTTATCGAGCCATAAAAGAAGCCGAAAATCGTGGATTAGTCGCCATCAACGACCGTTCAGGGACTGTCCGTGTTGCAAGTAATGGACGAAAACCTGTTTATAAATTAACCTTTGCCAAAGTAGCTGAAATCACTAACGCAGAAATTCTAGGTGGACTTGCAGGAATCAATGTAGAATTTGACCATTTCATCATCTCTGCCATGCAAAAAGAATCTGTAAAAAAATATCTGGAGCCCAACGGCTTAGTTATTGTAGGAGATCGATCTGATATACAAAATCTAGCACTTAATGAGCATAATGCTGTTCTCGTTACAGGGGGATTTGAAGTTGAAGACTCTGTTATCGCTTATGCTAATCAGATGGGTATTCCGCTCATGCGTTCCAACTTTGATACTTTTACAGTGGCAAGTCGCATTTCCTATGCTTTGTCTAATGAACTCATCAAAAAAGACATCATTACCGTATCACAGGTCATTCATCATAATGTCCCTGTACTTCAAGAAGAGAATACTGTAAAAGATTTCCTTGATCTGATGAAAAAAACGAACCTCAGTCGTTTTGCAGTCACTAATCGTCATCATGTTGTAGTCGGTATCATCACCATGCGAGATGTCAATCATAAAAATAACAGCACTCAACTGAACAAACTCATGTCACAAGCTATTGTTGCAAAGCTTGACATGACCGTCGCAAGTGTTTCTCAACGCATGATTTATGAAGGTTATAGCACTATGCCTGTTGTCAATGACAATCATACTTATGCGGGGCTTATTACCCGTGCAGATATTCTGAAATCCCTTCAAAAGTCTCAAGAAGAAAATCAAATTCTTCATACCTTCAGTGAAGATATGGCGAGTAAAATCTCCAAACAAGAAACCTTTTATACTTTGACTGTTGAGCCATTTATGATTAATAACATGGGGAATATCTCCTATGGTGCCTTATCTGAAGTCATCAGTATTCTTGCACAACGCATTATGACCAGACATCATCGCAATATTATCATCGAATCTATGAATATGAATTTCATGAATACTGTTGCCATTGATCATGTCCTTGAAATTTATCCTAAAATCATCAGTGAAACACGCATTGGTGCTATGGTTGATATAGAAATCTATCACGTTAATCACATCATAGCTAAAGTCCTTGTCAATTTACAAATTACCTAGTCAAATCATTTAGAAAGAAAATACTATGTCCAACAAAGAAATCATGCAAGATATTCTCGAAAAAATTCAACAATATTCTACCATTCTCATTCATCGCCATCTCAATCCAGATCCAGATGCCATCGGTTCGCAAGTGGGATTGCGTGAGATTCTTCGTGAAAAGTTCCCAGA
>WREM01000119.1 GCA_009779335.1 Streptococcaceae bacterium
GGCAAATGGAATTTCATGTGCTTCATGATATTGTTTGAACCAGTTTTCTTTGTCGGCATCTTCATATTTTTGATAATCCTTACGCCAAGCTCCCTCAAATAATTCTTTCAACTTGTTCTCATTTCGAAGAATAATCAAACGACTCATGGTTAAAGCACCTGATATAGACCAGTACATTCCTCTGTTCTTACAACGATAAGTGATTTTTCTGTGATTGGTTTCAATGATTCCAATCCCATGACGATCTAATCCACGTGCTTCAGGAGGGAGTGTATAGTTGAAGTTTTTCTTCATTTTCTTTTTAAAAATTGCAAAATCTTCTTCATCTTTCTCTGTGACACATAACGATTCCATTGTATCAAGAGCAGTTTTTAACAACTTTCTGTCATGGTCATTGATCGCTTGAAAGAAATAATCCCTCAATTCAATCGGAAAACCTCGTGTAGCAGAAGTGATGGTCTCCCCGACGTGGAATCGATCCCAGAAATGTTCATGTTTAGACGCTCCAATGTCTTGAGCAAGATTTTTCATCTTCTCAGGAGAATAACCACGACCTCCATCTGTATTGGTAATCAATAATGTCTCAGGAGTAACATCATAGGTGTTATAGATATAATCCACCATCTTTTGATAGGCTTTCTCAGGATTTTTATCGACAAATTCTACTTTTCCTTGTAGACTCCATCTTCCTTTTTTATGTTCATGACTTCCCGTATGAATAATGTAATGTGAAAAGTCTGACCAATGCTTTCCTTCTCGTGTGATTTCACGAGTGCGTAACATATAGCCATCTGCCTCCACAAAAATTTGCTTAACCTGTTTTTTTACAGGTTGGCGTCCCTCTTCATAAAAGCGATATTCTTCTTGTTCTTGAATCAAGCGTTTGGCATAGGACATGGCTGAAAAGACCGTCCATACCGAAATATGCACCTGAAACATTTCCCAAGCCATACGTGCTGCACTGGCATAAGTTCCTTCAAGAGCTAATTTAACAATCTTAACCTGCAGTTCTCTTGAGATACGTTGACGTTTTTCAAAGCCAAAAGGGTCATCCACAGGAACGATGCACCCTTTCCCTTTCTGCCAATAAACACGTCGTTGAAACATCACTGTACCGAAAGAAAAAGAGAGGGTTCGTGGTCTATAACCGACAAAACGCCACCCTTTTGATTTCATTTGTTCAAATTGTGAATCATCCCATAGTTCAATAATACGTATAAATTCTCGCTGTTTACTCTTTCGATAATTTTTATCAAATTCATTGATGAAAGACATAAGCTACCTACTTCTTATATTCCCCTTATTTACAATGTTCTTGGGGGAGCATCGTTATTCTTCTCTTGATGGCGTTCTTCTTCTCGTGAGACTTCCTTTTGAGACTCTATGGCATCAAAAGCATTATAGATGATTTTGTATTCTTCATCGGATACTTCACGACCTTTTAATAACTCCATAATCATATCTGCACTTTGATTAAACATTTCAAATTCCCGTGGTTCAAAATCTCTGAACCAATGTTCCTCTAGTGTGAGTTTTGGTGTGATGACAGGTGTTTCTGTCATTTGATATAAAATTTCATTATTTCTATTCATCAAGATAATCTCATCAAAGACTCCTGACTGATATAACTCATTCAAATTGGCTGGCATCTTCTCAATGATTAAATCATGATGTGCTTTAGGAGTTGCACGTGCGGTTAAAGGGTTTAATTCTCGCATCTGTTCATAACGCAAGATTGTACTTAAATATGAAAGCTCAGGCTTAACCACCATGACATAAAGCTCCACTTGATAACCCATTGATTTGAATAATTGTGCAGAATGTAAAGGGACTTCTGAGGTACGGAGTGTCCCCTCCACAATAAGATTGTATTTGCGATCACTCAGTTCTGTTACTATCTCATCAATCATACGACCCGAGAATTCATAAGTATATTGCATACCTTTTGGTCCATGCTCATTAACAAGCTCTTCAAAATGAGGATGTTGTTGTCTGAATGTATCTCCATCCACAACAACATAATTTGCATTTTTACTCTGTATATATTTATGAAGAGTGGACTTTCCTGAACCACTTTGCCCACCTAACACGTATGCAGTTGGCGAAGCAACAGGAGAACAACCTTCCACCAATTCTTCTAGTAACTCCTGATAAGTCTCATAAAATTCTTCTTCTGTGAAATTCTTATCCATTTGCTTTATGCAACCTCAACCATTGTGGCTACAATCGCTTCAAAATATTTTTTTAAGCCTTCCAATTCTCCTTCAATGGCATTCAGTTGCTCCATTGATTTCGCCTGAAATATTTCTTTATTTTGAATGCGTGCAATTTGTTGTCTTAAAATGGTAAGGGGGTGACTCTCATCACTAATGTCTTGAGAACGATTGTAACGACGTACTTGCCCTAGAATACCTGCAGCCCATTCTTTCAATACTTCTTGTTTTAATGTAAAATGATAATTTTCACTCATGGTCATGGGTTTATCCTCTTTAATTAATTCTGTGTAAGATACTAAATCTAGTGCTTCAGCTAATTTTTCAATCATTCCTAAGTCAGGAATCCGTTCTCCTGTTTCATAGCGTGTAATAGTGACCCCTGATACGCCAACTAAATTTCCTAGCTTTCTTGTGGTCAACTTTTTACTATTCCTTGTCCTTTTAAGCGTTGTTCTTTTGAATTGAGCCATATTTTTACCCACTTTCTATATACCTATATGGTATCAAATTTATAGCCTTTTGTCAATTCAAATTCATTCTGGCATCTTTATTATAAAATAGACTATAAATGTGGTCTTGTATAGTTTAATTATATCACTTTTATAACAAATATTTGGGACTTTTTTCTATTTGAGCAGCGTTAATTCTTCTCCCTTCAAATAAAGGGGGTGTTTCTTTGACATTTTTCATATTAACAATCCTTTCTTTATTTAGACTCCTGTCACGGAATCTTTTTATTGTTAAAGTAACAGGCAGGAGTCGAACCTACTTCGTTCATCATTTTTGATGATGAATGGCTTCCAAAGCATACTGTTACGGTTTTGTAGAAATAGACCACTAAAGTGGGTGACAGAACATTTCTACAAGGATTCTTAATATGAATTTGCCCATAAAGAGCAATACGAGAGTCAGGAATCGAACCTGATAACCCTTTTCTCGCTATCCTTATTCTGTCTTTTTTACCTTTCGGCTATGCAGCATAGAGAAATCGATTTCTCTACTCACTCTTGGGAGCAGTTGTCCGAGTGAACATTTGAAATAGAGTGAGAACCACCGTTTGCTACGTGATGCTTATTTTTTGGATTCGAATACACTAACACTATTAAGGAGTAAAAAATTTTTTAGAATCTCATAGAAATAAGCAAAACTACCTCATCTACAATGAACTCTAAGGGAGTCAAACCCTTATTTACCATAACCCTGTGTAGGTAGTTACATCGCTACAAGTAAATTCTCTCAACTGAGAAGAGTCCTAGACAGTTAGTAGTAAGACGGTCAATACTACCAACTGAAAAAATAATAGAAAGAAGGGTGTATTTAAAACACGATAATAAATACACAAATCGGTCGCCCCGTAGGGCGTTAA
>WREM01000120.1 GCA_009779335.1 Streptococcaceae bacterium
ACGAGCACGATCCATTGTATGACGTAAATCTGCCACATCAAATACAAGATCTAATGTGTAATCTTCCTTATTAGGAATAAGGCGATCTGTATCAGGATAAGTTCCCTCAATCAAGCGACTATAATAACTGATGATTTCATTTTTAAAAAGAATTTGATTATTAGCAATAATGATTGTAATGTCTTCCTCATCATTTGTAAATATATTCTTAAAGCTATTAATGGATTTACTAGGTACAACAACATCAAAATCTTTACTCTCTTGGTCAAGGTTTATACGTCGTTGACTGAGACGATGAGAATCAGTTGCTACAGATTGAAGTTGATTTCCATTTGTTAAAGTCAAATGAATACCTGTGAAAATAGGACGACTTTCTTGAGTGCTCACTGAGAAAACTGTTTCATTAAAAATTTCTTTTAATTGTCCCACATTGACTTTAAGAGGACTTTCAGTTGATAATCCTTGCAAACGTGGATAAATTTCCGCATCTGTTCCCTTTAAGGTAATTTCAGATTGTCCAGAAATTAAACGCACCTGATATTGTTCCAGTTCCTCAAAATCAATAATCAAATCAGGAAGTTGACTCACTACACTTTCAAAGAAAAATGCCTCTAAAAGAATAGAACCTGTACTTGAAATATCCATTGCTGCATCTTTATCAGATACAGGAATAAAATTTTCAATAGAAATTTGTCCATTAGATCCTGTTAATGTAATTCCTTCTTCGGCTACCTGAATTTTCAAACGAGTAAGAGCAGGAATAGTAACTTTGGATCCTATTGCTTGTTTAGTAATTTTTAGTGCATTTTGAAATGCAATTTTATTAATTGAAAATTTAATCATGATAAATCCTTTATTATTTATTTTTATATATTAATATAATAGTAATAGTAGTAGGTCTTGTGAATAATGTGTAAAATTGCTTTGAAAAAGAGTTTCTATAAATTTATCTTGTGAATAATTTGAAAATAACTCTGTGGATAACTTTTTAATTATTGACAGGATACTATTATTGAAGTTGACGTTTGATTGAATCAATATCTTTTTGAACATCAATTTCTTCTCTCATTTTTTTCTTTATTTGACTGTGTGCATACATGACAGTGGTATGATCTTTCCCGCCGAATTCTTCACCAATGGCAGGAAAACTAAGATGTAATAATTCACGAATGAGATACATGGCTACTTGTCTTGCAAAAGCAATTTCTTTTGTACGTTTTGTTCCTAAAATATCTGATGTAGAGACATGAAAATGTTGTGAAACTTGTTCTTGTATCTTTTTAACAGAAATAGTCGAAGCGGCAATACTTGTATTACTTTGTAAAGCTTTCAAGGCTTCACTTGCTGTTTCAATATCCACACGGTTGATGTCATTTGTCTGAGCATAGAAGGTTACAATTTTGAGTGCTCCTTCAAGCTCTCTGACATTAGAATTAATCTGCCCTGCGATATAATTTAGAGTTTCCTGAGGAAATTGTACATCACTCGTTTCAGATTTATTCATCAGTATGGCCATACGTGTTTCATAGTCAGGAGGAGTTATAATCGTTGTTAGTCCCCAAGCAAACCGACTGACCAAACGCTCTTCAAGATTGTTTAATTCTTGTGGTGGTCGATCACTTGTCAAAACAATTTGTGCATCACGGCCATGTAAAATATTGAATGTATTAAAGAATTCTGTTTTTGTTCCTTCTTTATCAGAGAAAAATTGAATATCATCTAATAGAAGAACATCTAAATTACGATAAGTTTCTTCAAAATTTTTCATCTTCCCTATCCGTGCAGCATTAACATAGTCATTAACGAAAGTTTCAGATGAAACATATTTAATTTTTGCAGTAGGGTTACTCTTGAGAATTTCATTTCCAATGGCGTGCATCAAATGAGTCTTACCAAGTCCGGCTCCACCATGTATAAATAAGGGGTTAGAATGTTTCCCTGGCATCGATGCCACCGCTAAAGAGGCACCAACAGTCATTTTATTTTCAGGTCCCAGTACGAAATTGTCAAATGTATATTTTTGATTAAGTCCATTGATAGAAACATAATCCGAATCAATATTATTTTGAGAGTCTTCTATTTGCTCATGGGAAATTTCATCATCTGAATACAATTCATAGCTAAGAGCTTCTTCGTAAATTTCAAAACCAGCTGTTGTGATTAGGTCGGC
The DNA here is from genome assembly GCA_009779335.1 of Streptococcaceae bacterium. Taxonomy (GTDB): domain Bacteria; phylum Bacillota; class Bacilli; order Lactobacillales; family Streptococcaceae; genus Lactococcus. Next base: position 2,171 of record WREM01000120.1, read on the forward strand.
TTGTTTTCTCCAAAAATCTTTGTGTAGACTTGAATTGACAAGTATAGTAACATCGTTCCCTTTTACTTCTACTAGACGAGCAGGTTCAATGAAAAATTCATAAGAAGAAGGTTTCATTGTTTGTTTGGCTAGTTCTTTGACTCTGTTCCAAAATTCAATATCTTGTTTAGAGAGTGGCATTATTTCTCCTTTCTCGTTTTTTACGTAAGAAAAATTATATCATTATTTCATAAAATTTTCCACAGGAAAGTAGTATAAAAACAATTTTTTCCACAAGGGTGTAAAAAACTCACGCAATTTGTGGATAACTCGGAGAAAAAAAGAGATTACTGTTTTTTTATGTGGATAAGTTAAGGGAAAATCTAAATATTTATTCTTATCTGTGTATTACTTTGTTAATTGATCAATGATTTGATTAAGCTCATCCAAAGACGAAAAAGGAATCTCTACTTTTCCTGAGTGATTCTGTTTTTCTTTGATTTTAAGATCAGATCCAAAAACTTTTTTAAGTTTTTCTTCTATTTCTTTTGTATATATATCAGTACTTCCATCAGACGATGTTATAGAGGTTTTTTTTATGTTATTTTTTTTGTAAATTCTACTCTCTAATTCTCTTATGCTCAAATTTTCAGCCAAAATTAAATTTAACAGTTGAATTTGTATGTGCTGATTATCTTCAGCTAATAAAGTGCGAGCATGTGCCAAAGTAATTTTATTTTCTTTCAATGCATCAAGTACAGAATCAGGTAATTTTAGAATACGAATAAGATTTGTAATGTAAGAACGAGATTTACCTAATATTTTTGAAATGTCTTCATGCGTAAGCTTTGTCTTATCAAGTATATTTTTCACAGCAAAAGCTTCATCAATAGGATTCATGTCTTCACGTTGAATATTTTCCAAAATAGATAAGGTCATCATTTCTTGATCCGTATATTGACGAATAATAGCAGGAATATAAGTTAATTTTGCGTGTTTACAAGCCTGAAGTCGTCGCTCCCCTGCCAATAATTCATAGCCAACTAACTTTCCCTTACGAAGAATAATAGGCTGTAATAGTCCATTTTCTTTAATTGACTCCGCCAATTCCTCAATTCCCTTTTTATCAAAGGTTCTTCTCGGCTGATAAGGGTTAGTAGTAATGTCTGAAATTTTCACTGAAATTATTTCTTGATTCATAGTAATAAAATAGCACATTATTTACGAAAATTAAAGTTTCATTTTTGATTTTACGAATGACATTAGGAAAAACAGGAGTTCGAATTAAATCCTTGACAGTTGGAGGGAGTTGTGATAGAATAGAGAAGTTGTCAGCTCAAGCAGTCGCTGTTGTGCGATTGAGCGGATAACTTGGCCCATTGAAAACTGAATAAAGAAGAA
>WREM01000121.1 GCA_009779335.1 Streptococcaceae bacterium
CTCGAAAAATGCCTGAGGAATTTGAGCTTAAATGTACAGCAAAATTCCGCTACCGTCAAGAAGACAATGGTGTAACCATTAAGGTAAAAGGAGATAGGGTTGAAGTAATCTTTGATCAGCCTATGCGTGCCATTACCCCCGGACAAGCTGTTGTTTTCTATGATGGCGAAGAATGTCTAGGTGGTGCTATGATCGAACACGCTTATAAGGATAATCAAATGATGCAATACCAATAGAAAAATAAACGAGCGAGCTATCCTGCTTGCTTTTTTGTATTTCATTTTCTTCAATAGAATAATTTTATTATAATTATTTTATAATAAAAATCTAATATTAAGGAAAATAAATATGGAATTAAGACTAGATAGAATCATGTTTATGCTGACTATATTTGCCCTATATGAACTTGGAGAAATGTTCCCAATCACTATTCCTGCAAGTAGTGCTGTTAAACAAGAAGAAGTACACATGATCAAAAATTCGGAAGAAATAAGAAAGGGAAATTTTTCAGCTCTTGGGGGTCAGTGGGTCAATAAATCAGAGAATTTGAGAGCATTTATTTCTGAGAATGAAATTTATTTTGATGGAAAAAAATATGCTTTAGAAAAAGGAGAAGCGATGAAAGAAAATACAGTACGCATCAACATGGTTTCATATACAGGAGTAAATGATCCTACACCACTCAAGTATTATCCTAAAGGCAGTATTATTCCTGTAAAGCAATCAGATGGGACAATCCTCACAGATGAATATGCAGATCCAACCGATACTAGTAAGGATAGGATCGTCCTTGCCAATATTTCTCTGACAAGTGATGAATTGGAAAAGGCAACTTTATATGCAAAAGATAAGTAAATTAAAAATTTAATAGGTTAAAACTAGCATTTCCAAAGTTGTTGTGTTATACTTTTATTAAGACTGATTTATAGTCAAATGGATAAAAAAGGGAATATTTTACAGATGAATGAATTTGAAACATTGTTAAACAGCGTTGAAGACGTGAAAGTACGTGATGTCGTTAAGGGTGAAATCCTTACAGTTGAAAATGACCAAGCCACAGTTGCTATTGTTGGTACTGGTGTTGAAGGGGTTTTGCCACTTCGTGAAATCACAAATGAACGTGAAGCTGATATTAATGAATTTGTAAAAGTGGGCGACATTCTTGATTTGCTTGTAATCAAACGTATTGTAGGTAAAGATTCAGAAGGAGCAAATGTATATCTTCTTTCACTAAAACGTCTTGCAGCAGATAAAGCTTGGACAGAAGTTGATGTCAAAGAAGGCGATATTATTACAGTAAAAGTGACCCGTGATGTCAAAGGTGGATTGTCTGTAGAATATAATGGATTACGAGGATTTATCCCTGCATCAATGATTGACACTTATTTTGTTAAAGATACAAAGAAATTTGTCGGTCAAGATATTGAAGCTAAAGTTATCGAAATCGATGCAACTGAAAAACGTTTCATTTTGAATCGTCGTGAAGTGGTAGAATCTGAAGCCATTGAAGCACGTAAAGAAGCTTTTGCTTCAATCAATGAAGGCGATGTTGTTGAAGGGACAGTTTCTCGAGTAACTAACTTTGGAGCTTTTGTAGATTTAGGTGGAGTTGATGGATTGGTTCATGTTTCTGAATTAGGACATGGTCATATCACTAAACCTTCTGAAGTTGTAAAACCTGGGGACACTATTAATGTTAAGATTTTGAAACTTGATGAAGAAACAGGACGTCTCTCTCTATCACTTAAAGCAACACAACCTGGTCCTTGGGATGAAGTAGCTGAAAAAGCACCTGCAGGATCTGAAATTGAAGGAACAATCAAACGTTTAACAGATTTTGGAGCTTTCGTTGAAATCTTACCGGGTGTTGAAGGATTAGTTCATGTTTCTCAAATCTCTTGGGAACGTGTTGAAAACCCTAAGGATGTGTTAAAAGCTGGTCAAACAGTTAAAGTTAAAGTGCTCGAAGTAAAACCTGACGAACAACGCATCAGTCTTTCTATTAAAGCATTGCAAGAAGCACCAGAACGCCCAGCACGTCAAAATAATGATGGAGAAAAACGTGACCGTAAACCACGTGCTCCACGCCAACAAAAAGAATCAGTTAAACTTCCTGAAACTCAAGAAGGATTCTCTCTTGGAGACATCCTTGGAGATGGATTCAACATTGATGAATTATAATATTTAAAGATGCCAATGGCATCTTTTTTTCTTGCATAAATATCATGAGAAGTATGATAAAATATAGTCTATATATTATTTATAGTAAGGAATAGATATGTCCAAAAGCAAAGAAAAATCTAAAAAAAATCAAAAAGCAAATGTGAAATTTGCCAAAATCTATAATCGTACACCAATTTGGTTGGCTAATGTATTATTATTAGCAGCGATTTGGTCACTTATTGTGAGTGTTGTAGGTTGGTTTTCTCCTCCTATTGAGAGTGTCATTTCAACAGGGTTGGCATTAATTGGATTGCCTAATGAAATTTCTCTTTTTAATGCCATCGTCTTATTTATCTTATCAAGTGCAATTCGGCATCGACGTCGTGTGGCTTTATGGATTGAAATGATTTATTTCCAATTGGCTTATGTGCTTATTGCAGGACTTTCTCTTATGTCCTACATTACAGGATTGATTTCTAAGCATGATCTTAACAGCATGGGAATCACACTTTCTGACTTAATCTGGGTCTCTCTTGGGGTCTTGTTCTCATTGCTCTTGATTATTTATTTGATTCTTTCTCGTCGTGCTTTCACAGCTCGTTTAGAATTAAAAACCTTTGGGCGTTCTGCACTTATTGTATCAGGGGCATTCATTACTTCTATAGTGGTTGGATTCGTTATTTCATTTACTTTATATCGCCATTCAGATTCTATTCTTACGCATATTATACGAGTAGCTCGAGAGTCACTGAGTGATTTCAAATATCTGGTCCCTTTTGGTCAATATTTATTTGATTTTAATACAGGTGCAGGGTTCTGGGTATATGTTACCATTGAAATTATTATGGTTATTGGATTCTTTCTTGCCTTCTTATACTTTGTTCGGTCCAATCAGCCTAATTTCTTGTCTACTTCTGAAGATAAGATTAAACTCAGAGAGTTATTGATGAAGGAAGAACGCAAAGATTCGTTGGATTATTTTGCGACAAGACGTGATAAGTTAGTCATCTTTTCATCTAATGGAAAAGCAGCTATAGCTTATAACCTTTTTGGCTCAGTGCTTCTTGCTAGTGGAGATCCTATTGGAGAGAAAAAAGCATGGAAGGATGCAGGACAGCGGTTTTTAGAGCTTGCACGTTTAAATGGCTGGACGCCAGCTATTGTCGCTGTTTCGTCAGATGGATTAGAATTTTATAAAAAATTAGGATTATCTCATGCGACTTTTGGAGATGAAGCAGTGGTTAAAGTCAAAGGTTTTTCTTTGGAGAACTCAGGTCTTCATGAAGTTGCCAAAGTGGTACGAAAGGTTGAACGTGAGAACTATCATGTCTCTATTCGCCGTCAATCAGAAATTCCAGAAGAAGAATTAAAGCAATTA
>WREM01000122.1 GCA_009779335.1 Streptococcaceae bacterium
CAAAATCTAAAAGCATATTTGTAGGGAAGAGGGCAACTGTTATAGCTGCGATAATTCCTGTCAAATATGTAGCGTTGATTGGAACTTTACGGACTTTAGAAATTTTTGTTAAACTCGGAACCAACAAACCATCCTTACTTAATCCCTTTACCATACGAGACATGGCAAACATGGGAACAATACACACCGTAACCAGAGTAATCACTGCAATCAGTGAAACATAAATGGCCGGTGTATGAGCACCAATCAATCGTAAGGCATAGGCAAGAGTATCATCATGATTGAGATTTTTATAGTTTGTAATCCCTGTCAAAACAAATATAACCAAGATATAAAAAACAGAGGAAACAATGAGTGAACCTATGACACCTGCAGGAATGCTCTTTTGAGGGTTTTTCACTTCATTAACTGCTGATGGGATCGTTTCAAACCCTATAAATGCAAGAAACATAAGTGCTGTCCCCGGTAGAATACCTGTATCTCTCCCTCCAATATGCCCCCAACCAAAAGGTGCAAAATTACTCCAATTTGATGGATTCAAATAGAATGTTCCTACAATAATGAATAAGATAATGGCAGAGAATTTCAAAATAACTAAGATATTATTAAAGCGGAGTACTGTACTGGCATTCATTAATACAAGAACCATGACAAAAATTACCATAATGACTGACAGTAAATCTATAGAAAACCCTGAGCTTGTGCCTAATGCTCCATTGATTACTGATGGAAGATGCAAATTAAATACACCCTTCAAATAGGAAGACCATGCACTAGCTGCTAGAGCAATCCAACGTATGAAGTTGATACTCAACAAACACCCTGCTATCCAGCCCGGAAGCTCTCCAAAGATAATGGAAATGTACCCGTAAGGGCCGCTCTGATTTCCTAAACGTGAGGCAAACTCAGAAAATATTAAGGAGGACATTCCCACAATAACAGCAGCTAGGATTGTAGAAATGATAAGAGCAGGACCTGCTACTGTTGCAATTCCAATTCCTGTTGTTGCAAATATTCCTATCCCAACTGTTGCACCAAGACCTAGTAAAATGACATCCATAGAATTTAATCGGCGAGCCATCTCAACCTTATCAGGTACGACTTCTTTTTTCCTAAAAAAATCCAAATCATTTACCTCTATGCTTTTGATTTAACAATAGCGAGTAGAATCGCACCTATCACAAATAATAGGATTCCAATCGTAATGTAGAGTAGCTCTTTCTTTGTTTTCTTTTCGCCAAGAAAGAGAATTCCCCCGATGATTGAGATAATAATTCCCAACTGTGAAAATGAAAAGGCGATGGCATTTCCTGCAGTCGCTGCAGCAAGGAGCATAAAGACGTTCCCAACTCCCCACATGAGTCCTACAGGTATATGTTTGAAGACTATTTTTTCAATTTTAAAAGAGAATCCTGAAAGTGCAAACGCTCCAACCACCATACCAAGAGACATAGGAAGAATGATAGTCAATGTATCAAATTTTATGTGGAACCAGAGGCTAGATAAGTTATTAAACAAAATAACATAGCTGACATATCCAAACGTTGAATAAGCAAGTGCGGTCAATCCTTTTGCAAAATGTCTTCCTTCTGTATCTTCTATATTATTTTCAGGGTCTTTTTTCGCAGAGAAATAAAATCCGATAATCAAGACAAAAAAGGCAATAAATCCTAGTAAAAATTGGATAGGTTTATTCCATTCATGAAAGGCAAATGCTCCAATCAATCCACCGATAACAAGCTGTGAGCCTGAGGATAAAGGACTGGCTACTGATACACCCATGTATTTCATGGCATTAAATTGCCCCCCCTGTCCGACTGACCAGAGTATCCCCCCAATAAATCCGATAAGGAAAATAGGCCCTGTCATCTGAGGTTGACGGAAAAGAAATACAATCAGAGCGAAAACAAAAGCACCCATAGCCATTCCAAACGTTTGTTGTTTAGCAGTTCCTCCTATTTTATTGGCTACAAATCCAATTGATCCCCATGCAATCATCGGTACCAATGCGTATAAAATTCCTTGCATTTTTATTTCTCCTTCTTCTTTCTATATATGTGTGTTTATAACTCTATCTATTTTACACTAATTCATATGAAATTCAAGCCCTCATCGCCCACATTAAAAAAAGCCATCCATAACTAATGACTTTACAGTTTTTCGATAGTAAGAACAAATGGAGGTTGATGGATTTGGTTGACAGGTCTGTAAACATAAATGGACCATTGTGTCTGTTCAAGGTTCTCTGCCCATTTTAACAGGCTTTCTTTCTCATCTTGTCCACCTTCATGTCCGTAATATACAACAAGAGCAATTCGTCCACCCAGAACTAACTGTTTCATTATTTTTTCTAAGGATTGAATGGTCGTTTCTGATTGAGTAATTATGGATTTATCTGATTGTGGCAGATAGCCTAGATTGAAAATCGCTGCTTTTATAGGCTGATTGACATATTGATCCACATTCTCATGTCCATCAAGTATCAACTGAGCCTGTAAACCTAATTGGTATAATCTTTTCTTCGTTGATTGTATGGCTTGTTCTTGTATATCAAAGGCGTAAACTTGATGGGTCAATTTGGCCAGAAATGCTGTATCGTTACCATTCCCCATAGTAGCATCAATGACTGTGTCTCCTTTTTCAATGATTTCTTCCAATAGGGCATGGGCATAATCTATAGGTTTTAGCATGGGCTTACTCCTTCTGATAATCGAACATCTTTACAACCTTGAATTGAATGTCGGGCTTCCATCTCTGCATCAATGGCATTCAGCACTTCCCATTTATTCAGCGACCACATCGGACCAATGATAGAATCACGGGGTGCATCTCCTGTTAATCTGTGAATGACAATTTCTTTAGGGATGAGTTCTAATTGATCGCAGATGATATTGACATATTCTTCTTGTGAGAGTAGACGTAGACCCCCTTGATGATAATCACGTTGTAAACGTGTGTTCTTCATTAAATGCAGGAGATGGAGCTTAACTCCTTGAATATCCGTATCTAAAACCATACGTCTGACATTTTCAAGCATCATCTCATGACTTTCCCCGGGAAGACCGTTGATGAGATGCACACAAACATTGATATCATGAACACGCAGACGCTCTACTGCATCTACATAAGTCTGATAATCATGAGCACGATTGATTAATTCACTGGTTTCTTCGTAAGTGGTTTGTAATCCCAAATCTATCCAGACCATCATCCGTTCATTAAGTTCAGCCAAATAATCAATGACATCATCTGGTAGACAATCTGGACGAGTTCCAATAGAAATCCCGACAACATCAGGCATATTGACTGCTTCTTCGAAGCGTTCTCTTAAAACTTCCACAGGAGCATGTGTGTTGGTAAAGTTCTGAAAATAAACGATATATTTTTTAACACCCGGCCATTTTTGATGAAAAGCCTGAACTTCTTTTTCAAACTGCACAGAAATAGGAGCATCAGGTTCTAGTATCATATCTCCAGAACCTGAAACCGTA
>WREM01000123.1 GCA_009779335.1 Streptococcaceae bacterium
AAAAACAGCCTAGGCTGTTTTTTTTATAATCCATCAGAATATTTGTCGCTGAGAAGGTAAGAACCATTGTCTTGTTGAGTAAAAGTTAAATCAACATAGCCGTTACCATTTGGGTCTTGATAAGTGACCTCTCTTTGATTATCAGAATCAGTGATACTATAGGCTTTACCGAATTTTTGAAGAATGGCAGTATAGCTGTCTCCGCCTACACCAGTTTCAGAATCTCCGACAACAAGTCTATTAAAATCAGATTTAGTCCATTTGAATGGAGCGTTGGTATCTGTATGAGCTGGATCTGCATCTGAATTATAATTGTCGCTTGAAGAACTTGAGCTGTCATAAGTTTGTGAAGTGTTAATGGTATTATTAATATTTTTTGCTGCGATTGAAGCAAATGCAATGTAGCAAATCTGTGCAAAGAGGATAATGAAGAATGCAACACCAGACACAATAAGGGCAGTTAAGGATAGAGCTTTCTTATTATCCCTGTTTTGTACCATGGCAATAATAGATAACACAATTCCTGCAATGATGAATAAGAAGAAGAACCAACCCACAAATGGAATTAATCCAAGCAGTAATCCTACTCCTCCAAGAGATAAACCAATAATAGCTAAAAGCATCTTTTCTTTATTTTTTGTAATCATAAAAATCTCCTTTTCATCTCAAATTATACCAAAGTTAATAGGAAAATACAAAAAGGGAAATATGATAAAATAGACAAATGAAAAAGAATAACTCGCAAAGAAATAGTCGAATTGGAATCCTGATTTTTATTGTCGCTCTAATTATTTTGGGAGGCTTAGCTTATCAGCACTTTCAGCATAATTCTAATGGAACAGCAATCAGCTCTGTTACCCCCACAGGAGAAGAGATTCAGTATGGAACATTAAAAGACAAGGTTCCCTCTCAAACATTAGCAGAATCAGTTCTTGTTGATTCTGTAAAACAAGAACTAGGCAACAATATCAAATGGAATGGTGCAGGAGCTTTCTACATTAATGATAATCAATCGACTTTAAATGCAGATGTGTCCTCTGCACCTTACGCTACAAACACTCCTTTGAATGCTCATCGTCAGTTAGGTGTGGCTAATGCTTTATTAAATAAAAGCACACGTCAACAGCAAAATCGTAATGCCACTTCAGGAGAAAATGGAAAATCTAATTCAGCAACCATTAAGCCTGCAGGATGGATACAAAAAGATTTTAAAGGCGGGGTATATTCTACACTTTATAATCGGGGACACCTCATAGGTTACGCATTAGTTGGAGGATTGAGAGGGTTTGATGCGTCAGAAGCCAATCCCGATAATATAGCCACGCAGACAGCATGGGCGAATCAAGCGTCAAATGGGAACAGTGAGAACACAGGGCAAAATTATTACGAAACATTGGTTCGTAAAGCCATAGATAATGGAGCTACTGTACGCTATCAAGTCAAGCCTATCTATGTAGGAAATGAATTGGTACCCAGAGGAAATCAAATTCAAGCAAAATCTAAAGATGGTTCGCTTAATTTTAATGTCTTTATCCCCAATGTTCAAGCAGGGATTGGTATTGATTACCAGACAGGAAAATCACAAGAAAAATAAATACCCTGATATTTGATTATTTATAAAGAAAAAGTTATAATTGTTAGTGGACTTCGTCAAATTATTAAGGAGAAAAAATTATTTTGAAATCTCATAAAAAACAACTCATGAATAAGTATAATATTATTCTAGGACTTGCTACTGTAGCGGGGATGGCATCTTTTGGTACCTTAAGTGGTCACGCAGATACTACTTCAACAGGGCCTTCTTCGTCTCAAGTTGAGCAATCAACATCAGATGCTGGAACAAGTTCTGTTACAGAGCCATCTACATCTGCTCCAACAACACCAAGCACACCTGCAACGACAGCACCATCTAGTCCAGCTAAACCAACTGCTCCGTCTGCACCATCAACGACAGCACCGTCTACATCTGCACCAGTTGAAGGATCATCATATTCTTATGATACAAACTCAGGAGCAGCAGCTTATGATGCCTCTACTCAGGTAGATACAACAAGTGTAGTGTCTGATTATTATGGAGAAACAAATGTCTTCAATGTATCAGGATACAATGTTCCACAACTTACTTCAGTTAATGATTCAGATGTTCAAGCTTTTATCAATAGTATCTCATCACGTGTCAGTCAAGTCGCAGGTGAAAATAATCTTTATGCCTCAGTGATTATTGCACAAGCTATTCTTGAGTCAGGTCATGGGACAAGCACTATTGCAACAGATGATCATAATTTATTCAATATTACAGGGTCTTACAACGGTAAATCTGTAAATACTTCAGTAGGAACATTCCGTTCGTATGATACTTATGATCAATCACTTATTGATTACATCAATCTTATGCTTCATGGAACAACGTACAATAAATTCCTTTATGCAGGAACATGGAAATCAGTAAATCCCAATTATTCAGATGCTGTTAAGTCTATGAATGGTGTATTCGCAGAAGATCCTAACTATGTCAATAAAGTGCTTTCTATCATTAAAGAGTACAACTTGACAAAATATGATGACATGAAGAGTATTCCAGCCAAATATAAGGTCTCTAATCCAGAAAGTCCACTTGTAGGAACTTCTATGGATAGTGCCTATCCTGTTTGGGACGGTGTACAACATGCAGGAGCAGATAGCTATGCGTGGGGGAACTGTACAGAATATGTATATAACCGTATCACACAATTAGGTGGACACATCGGTCAATTTATGGGTAATGGAGGTCAATGGGGTGCAACAGCAGCAGCTCAAGGTTATTATGTAACCAGTCATCCTTCTAAGGGATACGCTGTAAGCTTCCCAGCAGGAGTTGCAGGAGCAAGTTCAGAATATGGACACGTTGCCTTTGTTGAAAAAGTCTATCATGACGGTTCAATCTTAATCTCAGAAATGAATGCAACAGCAGGTCTTGGAAAAGTAGACTATCGTATTATTTCAGCAAGTGATGCAAGTCTCTTGACATATATCCAACCTAAATAAAAAATCAGCCCTAAGGCTGACTTTTTTTATTTATAGGCATGAGATAATAATCATGTAAAACAAATAAAACGAATAAAACGAATACTTGTCTAACAGGAACAAGTAATGGAGGATAACAATGGCAAACAACAAAGACAGAATCATGGATCTCAAACGTCGTGGAATCATCACAGAAGACGAAGCACTTGAGCTTTTAGAGGGAAACAGCAATCAGGAAAAAGGTCAATTCAGTTATACTGATAAAAATGGCTATGATAACCATGACATAGATACTATTACAGGTATAAAAAATGCCTTTGGTACAGTGATTGATAAATTATCAGACGGAATGAAAGCCTTGTCTAAAACAGTGGATGACAATGTTGATTTCACTAATGGTTTTCCAAAAATGAAATCAGTCAAACATAGC
>WREM01000124.1 GCA_009779335.1 Streptococcaceae bacterium
TAATATGAGTTATCCTCAGCTTTATAAATGACCGTTTCCTGCAAATCATTTTTCTTGAGCTTGCCTGCCTCATAGAGTTTCAGCTTTTCAGCTCGGATTTTTTCGAGTAAGACCTCAACAGGTTCATCAGTCGGGTCTTGTGGAACGAGTTTGCCTTGCATGGCGTATTGGAGGATGGATTTTCGGAGTTTGTCGGGGAATTGCTTATTAAGTTTTTCTAGGCTTTCATATGCTTTAGCATAATCACTCACCTTTTTAAGTGTAAAATCAATCTGATTAATGATTCTTTGTTGCTCAGCAAGTGGTGGTAATGGAATATATACTTTTTTTAAAAGAGTATAATGACGAGCATAGCCACGATTATACATTGAATTAGTAGCCCACTTCATCCAATAGTACAAGTACAACGATTCAATGCCTAATGCTTTATGAAACTTTGTGCCGTCAGCACCAATGACAAAAGGAAAATCAATGTATTTTACATTTCTAGTGTGGTCGCCAAACATTATCAAGGGTAAATCATCTATTACCTTTTCTGACTCATTCGTAAAGCCATCAAATAGATTTGCTCCCTGGCTAACTACTTTATAATTTCCAGCTGTTTTTATCTCTGTTGATTTTATTTGATTGAATTTTGTCCCAATAGTATAACTTACAGTAAAGATTCTTGTCCAATCCCAACTCTCAGGAATCTCAAACGGCACCTCAATCTCTTTGACTGTCCCATCCGCAAACTTCTCATAATGTAAATTATCAGTTCTTGAGAAAGGCAGAATAAAATTGGCGAGGCACTACTTGCAAGCATAGTATTTGTAGTCACAAATACAAAATTGTGAAGAAATTGCCGAGCCCTGCCTGGCAATTTCTTCTAATGCTTGGGGCGTTCCCCAATCCCCCTACCTAAAAATAAGCATTCAGTTTTTGGATTGGAAGTAATCAAGTAAGATAAGTTTTTCTGAATAACACAGAAGCTAGAACTTCCAAAAAATCAAGTCAAAAATCAAAAATGGGGATTGGGGGTTACCCCCAAAACTTTCAAAAGGTCGTCAAGATTGCTTGACGGCTTTTTGAAAATGTTGTGTTTGTAGCTACAAATACTATGCTTGCAAAACGGGTGGTTCCACATTTTAGTGAAATGAAATTGAAGACTCTGAAACAAATTTGCTTATAGATTTTTTCGGAAAGTGATGGAATGAAACTCACAAAAAATATGGAGCTTGACACCAAAACAGCTTGCGAAGTTCTCGTCTAAGCGGTAAAATAAAGACCTAAGAACTTCTTGTTTGTTGTCAAAATCGCTTGCGACACTCTCGAAGGAACGGTAAAATAGGATTACAAAAATCAAAATAAAAAATTTGGAGGACAGCATTTGGAAAAAGAAAAATTGACCAAGCTCTACGGGTCAAAAGAGGAAATCGCCTATATCTTTGGCGTGAATGTGAAGACACTTGGCAACGACTTGACGACAATGCGACGTCTGCCAGAATTTGCAGGCGAAGTCTTGAATGTCGGACATAAGCGTGTGAATATCAGGATTAAAGGCTACGAACGCTACTTACAATACAAAGCTCATGCCAGACAGTATTGATGGGGCTGCCCTTGGAGGAGGCGAGGCGTACTGTGCGGCGGCTTTAGCCACGAGTCGCCTGTGCGGCTTACCCCCAAGGGCTGCGGGTGAGCTTGCTCGGCTGCTGCCCCTTACACCCCAAGTGTTAAACAAGGGGTGTTAGTTGTATGCAAGCCTAACCAGCAGCTTAACCACGGGAGATACTTAGTACACAGGGATATTTCGAGGCTTACGGGGGTTGGACGGCAAAACAGGTGCTCAATCGTTCCCAATAATTCCCAAAGTATCATAGAAATGAAGGAGGGTTTCACGGCAGTATTCACAGCGAACAAATGGTATAATAGAGGTGTTCTAAACGCTCCTATTCGTGAAACATCGAAAGGAGAGCAATGGCTACAAAAAATGGATTGAGGATTTACCCTGAAAAATCCACGGGAAAGTCGAAATATCGGGCTGTAATGGACTATTACCATCCGCAGGAGGAACGCTGGAAACAGGTAACTTGTAGGACGGACAGCACGACAAAGAAAAGTTTGGAGGGGATTAAAAATAAGTTGTCGCTCAAAGTCGAGAAGATTTTGGGCGAGGGTGGAAAAAGTAAGGCAGGATTGACAGTTGCTGAGGCGATGGCGGAATGGTTGACAACTCGAAAAGGAGCTGTCGCAGATGGGACGCACGTCGAGGATTTGAACGTTGTACGCCCTTTCGTGGCTCAGTTTGGACGTTGGAAAGTCTCTAAGGTCGAAAAAGACCATGTGAAAGATTATCTACTGGCTTTGCCGATTGCACCTGCGTCGATGAAGAATTACCGGAGTCGGCTCAATCTCTTCTTTGAGTTTTGTGAGGACGAGGGCTACATCAGGGAAAGTCCGATGTATCGCTTGCGGATGCCAAAGCATAAGGAAACACTTGAGGAAAAGCAAAAGCGGGAAGATAAGAACTTCACGGTTGATGAAATGCGAAAACTGCTCAAAGCCATGGAAAATCGGGCGGATTTGGCTCGGACAGAGGAAACACGGCGAAATAACTGGCGGAAACGTTATTTTGTGGAGTTCCAATTCTTGATGGGCGACCGCATTTCAGAGTCGGTGGGACTGCGAGTGCAGGACGTTGACTTTGAAAATGGCGTTCTGCATCTGCTGACACAGCTTGATGTCGTCAATTCAAGGTCCAACAGTCCTAAATTGAAAACCTTAAAGACGAAACACTCAGAGCAAGACATTCTCCTGAAACGTCGGGAGCTGGAAATCATTCACTGGTTTATCGAGCGAAATGACGAAGAGGCCGAATTTATCTTCCTATCTGAACAGGGTGCTTTGATGAAAGGGACTGTGATTAACAGCTATCTGCAAAGATTTTGCGATGTGCTGCCCTACAAGCTAAAATCGTCCTTTGTCTCACACGCTTTGCGGCACGGCAATGTCATGTTGCAAAAAGAGCTTGGAATTGACGAGCAGGTCATTGTCCAACGTGGCGGTTGGTCGGATACGCAGATGATTAGTCGAGTTTACGGACGGCATGTGACGCCCGTCCTGCTTGAGCGAGCAGACCTTGCCCTGAAAGATTTTTCTCTTCAAAATTCACGAAATATTCACGAAAAAACAGATGAAATTTGGGATTTACGGAGGAGTAAGCGGACGGGCTGAAATACTGGAGTCCCTGAGTGGAGGGGCTTTGAGGTGTTTGGAGAAATATGACCACTCGGGGCGAGTTTTCTGATATAATAAAATCAACACAATAGAAAAGAGAAGACTATGACTTTATTTGACAAAATAAAAGAAATCACTGAACTTCAAGCAACAAGTGGATTTGAAACTCCAATGCGTGAATACCTA
>WREM01000125.1 GCA_009779335.1 Streptococcaceae bacterium
AAATTACCTAATCAACTCACTATTTTACGTATCTTCATGATTCCCCTCTTCCTAGTGATATTCTATCTCCCAAAAGGTCAAAGTATTGGAAAAACCTATATTACTTGGATTATTGCAGGTTTGATTTTTACGGTAGCTGCATTCACAGACTGGTTAGACGGTTATTTGGCACGGAAATGGAAGGTGGTTTCAAACTTTGGGAAGTTTGCAGATCCCTTGGCAGATAAGATGTTGACTATGGCAGCATTCGTTATGCTTGTCGAGTTAGGATTAGCTCCTGCATGGGTTATTGCCATTATCGTTTGTCGAGAATTAGCTGTAACAGGCTTACGTCTCCTCATTATTGAGCAAGGTGGAAAAGTGCTTGCCGCTGCGATGCCCGGGAAAATAAAAACAGCCACACAAATGCTTTCTATCATTTGTCTGTTACTAGGCTTGAATCTTATTGGAATTGTCTTGCTCTACGTTTGTCTTTTCTTTACCATTTATTCAGGTTACGATTATTTTGCACAAAATATGTCTGTTTTTAAGAATTATGACTGAGTCAGAAAGTTATTTAGTACAGGAATAAAAAAGCGAGTATTCGCTTTTTTTGTATTTCCTTTGTGATATAATAGATTTATGATAAAAAAAGGGCGTATCATCAAATCATTGGCAGGTTTTTATGATGTTGAATCTGATGGAAAAATTCATCAAACTCGTGCCAGAGGAAATTTTAGAATAAAAGGTCAAAAGCCTATTGCTGGAGATTTTGTCGAGTTTTCGGTGGAAGAGAACTCTGAAGGTTATATCCTAGAGATGATGCCTCGCAAAAACTCACTTATCCGCCCATCTGTTGCAAACATAGACCAAGCGGTCATCATCATGTCCACAGTAT
Organism: Streptococcaceae bacterium; assembly: GCA_009779335.1. Classification (GTDB taxonomy): domain Bacteria; phylum Bacillota; class Bacilli; order Lactobacillales; family Streptococcaceae; genus Lactococcus. The sequence continues at coordinate 878 of WREM01000125.1, forward strand.
CGCCTGATTTTTCACTCAATTTATTGGATAGATTCTTAGCTTTTCTTGAAAATAAAAAGATTCAGCCTATTATTTATATTTCCAAAATTGATTTAGTAGAGGATATGCGTCATTATGAAAAAATCAAGACAGATTATAAGTCTATAGGTTATCCTCTTTTTCTGAACTGGGAGGAATTGTTGCCCACTCTAAAAGACAAAGTGACAGTATTTATGGGACAAACAGGTGCAGGGAAGACAACCCTACTCAATAAGATTGCTCCTCATATGGACTTGGAGGTTGGAGAAACGTCTGAAAAGCTGGGGCGTGGGAGACATACCACTCGTCATGTTGAGTTTTTCCCCGTGGCAGATGGACTCATCGCAGATGCTCCGGGGTTTTCTAGTTTAGATTATGAGATTGACAATCAACCTGATCTCAATGCCTCATTTCCAGAGATTCTACGCATCAGCCATGACTGCAAGTTTCGAGAATGTACACATACCCATGAGCCAGAATGTGCAGTAAAAGTGGCAGTGGAAGAAGGGCAAATCTTGCACTCTCGCTATGACAATTATTTACAACTATTAACTGAAATCAACAAGACAAGGGAAACGTATGCCAAGAAAAGAAAAAACTAAATCAAATGCTCATTTCTTAAAAAAACAGTTTGGTTTTTTGGTACTTGTTTTTGTATGGATATTACTCATTGTATTTAAGAATCAATTTTCAGTGCCTGTACGATTAATTATCTTTACTATTATGGTAATTCTTACAGGAATTAGCCTGTATTTCCTCAACAAATCATTGTTTGGGTTAGATAAGGGAGAAAATCATGATTCTCAATAATTATGATGATGATCAACCCGAATATAAGTTGAGTCAAGAGCAGGTAGATAAACTTGAGCAGGCAACAAAATCCCTTGTCAAATGGAGTTTGGTTTTAGGGGTTGTAGCTATTGTGCTGATTATCATTGCTAAATTTTTTGTGGCAATAGAATATCAGATTTATATTATCATAGCTGGGGTAGTAGTAAGCATTATTCCTTTAGGAATGATTATCAAAGTATATTCAGGACTTCGTGGAGGAACGGAGCTGATAGAAAAGGAAGACAAACATGGAAAATAAAATTGCACCATCTATACTTGCCGCAGACTTTGCAGACTTTGCAGGAGCAGTAAAAACAATAGAATCTGCAGGAGCAGATGTGGTTCATATTGATGTCATGGATGGACACTTCGTGGAAAACCTAACCTTTGGTTCAGGAGTAGTTAAAGGACTTCGACCACGTACAGAGATGACTTTAGACTGTCATCTCATGGTAGAAAATCCCGAAAAATACATCAGTGAATTTGCTCAAGCAGGTGCAGATATTATCTCGGTTCATGTGGAGGCGACAGACCATATTCATGGAGCCATTCAAAAAATAAAAGAAGCAGGAGTCAAGGCATCTGTTGCTATCAATCCCGGGACATCTGTATCATCTATTGAAACGGTCTTATCTATGGTAGATATGGTCTTAGTTATGACAGTTAATCCCGGTTTTGGAGGTCAGTCTTTTATTACTGAAACCATGGATAAAGTCAAAGCCTTAGCTGAATATCGTCAATCACATCATCTTAATTTTGAGATTGAAGTAGATGGTGGAATTGATGATAAGACCATTGCCCAAGCATCAAAGGCTGGAGCTAATGTTTTTGTAGCAGGTTCATTTGTTTTCAATGGAGATGTAGACGAAAATATCAAAAAATTGCGTAAGGAGTTGACATGGACAGTGTAAGTATTATTGTTATTGTTCTTTTAATTCTTCTCGTTCTTCTTGCCTTAGCTAATTTTTTCAAGAAGACAGGAGTAGGCTCAGTTAAAGGCAAGATTGAAAATCTATCAGCCAATCTTTCAGATAATCGGCGTGAGCTTTCTGAAGGATTGCAACGCAACTCAGAATTTTCTAATCGTCAAATTTCAGATTTGAAAGATAAAATCCATGAAGACTTAAGCGGATTAACAGAGCAAATCAATCAAAAATTTGATCGTCAATTCAAAGATTTACAAGAGTCTAATGACAAAAAATTAACTCAAATTCAAGAAACAGTTGATGAAAAGCTTCAAGAAACACTGAATAAACGTATTTCACAATCCTTTGAACAAGTAACAACTCTACTCACTTCAGTAGATAAAGGATTGGGGGAAATGCGAAACCTCGCTTCTGATGTGGATAGCCTACAGAAGGTTATGACAGGAGTTAAGACACGTGGAATCATTGGTGAAATCCAACTTGGACGAATCCTAGAGCAAATCTTCACACCGACTCAATATGCAGAGCAAGTCAATATTCAAGAGCAGAATGCAGTGGATTATGCTGTGATTATGCCAGGGAAGACTGAAAACAGTCAAGTTCTGCTTCCTATTGATTCTAAATTTCCTATGGAAGACTATCAGCGATTGAATCAAGCTTTAGAGAACAACAACGTTGAAGAAATTGATATTAGCAGAAAATCCTTGTTTAAAGCCATTGAAGCACAGGCAAAATCAATCTCAACTAA
>WREM01000126.1 GCA_009779335.1 Streptococcaceae bacterium
ATTTCTGCACGACAGGACGAGACCTTTCTCTCTTCCTATTACTTTGGACAGAAGGAAACTTCTCTGAAAATCATTGAAGATTTGACGCTTCTATTTGCTCAAAGAAAGAGACTGAGCAAGCCAGAAATTGAGGATTTTATCCATCAGAATTTTCCTGAATTTTCTTTTGAATCAAATGCTACAGCTCTCTATGGTATTTTGCAAAGCATGACACATCAAGGGCTCATTTACTTTGATGCCAGCAAGCCCCATGCCAATTATGAATTGATTTCTGCTGATAAATCTGTCCTGCAAAATGCTGAACAAGCCATAGAAGAACTGATACTTCGCTATCTTAAAGGATTTACTCCTGCAGGTCTCAAAGATTTTGTCAAATGGTCAGGCATCAGAATCGCACGGGCAAGAAAAATCTGGAAGAAATTGGAATTAAACGAAGAGGAGCCCGTATTACTTTCGTCGATGGAAAGGCAAAGTTTGCTTGAGAAAATTGAGAAAGAGACCATTATCTCTGCTCGCTTTGATAGCTTACTGACAGGTTATGAGGATAAGACTTGGCTGACACCAGAAAATCGAATTGCAGACATGTGGACTAAGAACGGACTGCTCATGGCACCAATCATCTACGATGGACAATTAGTGGGTAAGTGGTATTATAAAGTTACAGGCAATCCTATTACGTTTTTGATTGATCACTGGTTGCCATTGAACAAAGGGCAATTAGAAGAGAAACTTTTACCAGTCGCTGAATTTCTAAAGGTTCAGATTAAAGAAATAAAATATACAGAAATATAGAAAGAGGTCAATGATGACAGAAGAATTAAAAGTGAATACAGCCGATGAAGCAGTTGACGGGTTGGATGAATACAAGTTTGGTTTTCACGATAATGCTGAATTAGTCATGACAACAGGAAAAGGACTGACAGAAGATGTCATCCGCACCATGTCGGCAGCAAAAGAAGAACCTGAGTGGATGTTAGACTTCCGCCTTAAGTCTTTTGAAGCCTTTAAGAAATTGGATATGCCCAAATGGGGACCTGATTTGTCCGACATTGACTTTGATGATGTGGTTTATTACCAAAAACCAACTAATAAACCAGCTCGCTCGTGGGATGATGTCCCTGATGAAATCAAAAATACCTTTGAGAAGATTGGAATTCCTGAAGCTGAGCGTGAATGGTTGGCGGGGGCTTCTGCACAATATGAATCAGAAGTGGTCTATCACAACATGAAAGATGAGTTTGAAAAACTAGGAATTATCTTCACTGATACAGACACTGCTCTCAAAGAATATCCTGACTTATTCAAGAAATATTTTTCAAAATTAGTTCCACCCACAGATAACAAACTAGCTGCTCTCAACTCTGCTGTATGGTCTGGAGGGTCATTTGTCTATGTGCCAAAGGGTGTCAAATGTGATATTCCTATCCAAGCCTATTTCCGTATCAACAATGAGAAATCAGGGCAGTTTGAACGTACATTGATTATCGTTGATGAGGGAGCTTCTATCCAGTATGTAGAGGGATGTACAGCTCCTACCTATTCCTCAGCTAGTCTTCATGCTGCAGTTGTTGAAATCTTCTGTGAAGAAGGGGGCTATATGCGTTACTCTACCATTCAAAACTGGTCAGATAATGTTTATAATTTGGTGACTAAACGTGCCAAAGCAGAGAAAAATGCAACAGTCGAATGGGTAGATGGGAACCTTGGTTCACGTGTATCTATGAAGTACCCTGCTGTCTATTTGGATGGAGAAGGAGCGAGAGGGACTATGCTTTCTATTGCTTTTGCTAATGGTAAGCAAGAGCAAGATACGGGAGCTAAGATGATTCACAATGCACCCAATACAAGCTCATCTATCATTTCCAAATCCATTGCCAAAGGCGGAGGAGCAGTCAACTATCGTGGACAAGTAACCTTTAATAAAAATTCAGAACGCTCCAAATCGCATATTGAGTGTGATACCATCCTCATGGATGACATTTCTCGCTCAGATACAGTACCTTTTAATGAAATTCATAACTCACAAGTAGCTTTGGAGCATGAGGCGAAAGTATCAAAAATATCAGAAGAACAACTCTACTACCTTATGAGCCGGGGGTTGTCAGAAAAAGAGTCTACAGACATGATTGTCATGGGATTCATCGAACCCTTCACCAAAGAACTCCCAATGGAGTACGCCGTAGAACTCAACCGCTTGATCTCTTACTCGATGGAAGGGAGCATAGGATAAATCTAGTAAAATATCGATTTCCACTAGCAAAACATTTCACAAAGTGGTACAATAGAGAGGTAAAAAATAAGTAGGGTAACCTACATCAAACTATCGGAGGATTTTGAAATGGGAATCGTTTCAGCAGAAAAATTTGTACAAGCTGCTCGTGATAACGGGTATGCTATCGGTGGGTTCAACACCAACAATCTTGAGTGGACTCAAGCTATCTTGCGTGCAGCAGAAGCTAAAAAAACACCTGTACTCATCCAAACATCTATGGGTGCAGCTAAATATATGGGTGGATATAAAATGTGTAAAGTTCTCATTGAAACTCTTGTAGAATCAATGGGTATCACTGTACCAGTTGCAATTCATCTTGACCACGGTCACTTTGAAGATGCTAAAGAATGTATCGAAATTGGATATACTTCAGTAATGTTTGATGGGTCACATTTACCTATTGATGAAAACTTGAAACAAGCTCAAGAAATCATCTCACTTGCACACGCTAAAGGTATTTCTGTTGAGTGTGAAGTAGGTTCAATCGGTGGAGAAGAAGACGGAATCGTCGGAGAAGGAGAATTAGCTCCAATCGAAGACGCTGTCGCAATGGCTAAATTAGGTGTTGACTTCCTCGCTGCTGGTATCGGAAATATCCATGGTCCTTACCCAGAAAACTGGAAAGGCCTCCACATCGATCACCTTGAAAAATTGAACAATGCTTTGGTTGAACAAGTTGGACGTAAAGTGCCAATCGTTCTCCACGGAGGTTCAGGTATCCCTGATGATCAAATCCGTGAAGCCATCAAAAATGGTGTCGCTAAGGTCAACGTTAATACAGAATGTCAACTTGCATTTGCTGGAGCCACACGTAAATTCGTTAATGAATTTGATGCAAATGAAGCAGAGTATATGAAGAAAAAACTCTTTGACCCACGTAAATTCCTTGCACCTGGTTTTGCAGCAATCACAGAATCAGTTGAAGAACGTATTGATGTCTTTGGATCAGCAAATAAAGCGTAAGCTTTGTTCTGCAAAACAATCTTTATTAAAAAAGAGTAACAAAAAAACAGCCTAGGCTGTTTTTTTTATAATCCATCAGAATATTTGTCGCTGAGAAGGTAAGAACCATTGTCTTGTTGAGTAAAAGTTAAATCAACATAGCCGTTACCATTTGGGTCTTGATAA
>WREM01000127.1 GCA_009779335.1 Streptococcaceae bacterium
ACTCACAATAAACAGCGGGAAGCAAGATGGCTTAGTTGATAATATGGTTGTCATGGCTAATGGAGGAGTGATCGGACGTATCAGTCAAGTCAATCAAAACAGCTCAAAGGTCGCTCTATTTAACTCATCAAAAGGAATTGATAATAAACTTCCTGTACAATTAGGGTCTTCGGACTCACCGACTTATGGTATTTTGTCTAGTTATGACAGCAAGCAAAATGCTTTTGTCATTACTTTGTCTAATACACAAGGGAAGATTGCGACAGGAAGTAAGGTTCTTACAAGTGGTTTAGGAGGGGACTCTCCTAAAGGCTTGCTCGTTGGAACAGTGATTGGAGAAAAAGACTTCAATCAAGGATTAAGTAAAGAAATATATGTTAGTCCCGCAAGCAGTCTCTATGACATTCAATTTGTATTTGTTGTTAAAAGTACAGTAGGAGGCAATTAATGAGTCGTTTCAGCTTTCAGTTCTTAAGTCCTATTTTTCTTTTTTTATTGATGCTCATTGATGGTCAGATGAGTCGATTGCTTCTTTCTGCAAGTGGTGGACAATTTATTATTGTCGCCCATCTCATGCTGATATTTCTTGTCTATACGGTCAGCCAACATCGTTTCAGCTATCTGGTTGTTTTGGGACTAGGCTTGGGTATTATTTATGATGCTTATTATTTACAAATTTATGGCATTGCAAGTTTACTTTTGCCATTGATTGCTATTTTTGTGCATAACATCAAGTCTATTGTATTTGCTAATCGTGTGGCATTGTTCTCTACTATCATTATCGTCATTACTATTTTTGATGTTTGTTCAACGCTCATCATGCTCTTGTTTGGTATTTCAAAAGTAAACATTCTTGACTTTGTTGTCTATCAGTTGGCTCCCACTTTGCTCGTTAATGTCCTTGTTACTTTAGCTCTTTTGATTCCTCTGGAGAAATTATACAAGACCAAAAATTACAACAGTAATAATTTTTAATATTTATGTTACAATATAGTAACACAAAATGAATATTTATTTTATATACTAGAAATGGTAATCCAACTCAAATGGAGGTAAGTTTATTATGAAAATGAAAAAGAAAATTTTATCTGCAGTACTGATGTCAACGGTGATGCTTTCAGTTGTTCAACCGTTATCAACAGTATCTGCCAATACAGACTCGTCTATCGCTGCACAAGACTCAAAAATTGCAAATGCACAAAGTGCATCTGCACAAGCACAGTCACAAGTGGATCAACTTCAATCAAAAGTCAATGATTTGCAATCTAAGCAAGCATCAATGACACAAGAAGTAAAGGATCTATTGAAGCAACAGCAAGATACATCTAAGCAAGTACAGAGCTTAAATAAAGACATTCAAGATAGAAGCACAGCACTTGAAGCACAGGCAAGAAGTGCACAAGTGAATGGAACGGCAACAAGCTATTTGGATGCCATCATTAATTCACGCTCTTTGACCGATGTTTTTGAAAAAGTAACAGCTATGGCAACAGTTGCAACAGCTAACAAAGACATGATTAACCAACAACAAGCGGATGAGCAAAACATGCAAGCCAAGTTGAAGGACAACATGGATAAGTATGCAAAAGCAACAAAATTGCAACAAGACTTAGCTTCTCAGTCTAGTGAAATCACAACACAACAAGCACAGCTTAAAGTTGCTCAACTCAGCTATCAAGAAACCATAACCACAGCACAGGGTGAAAAAGCAAACTTACAAGCTCAGAAAGCACAAGCACAAGCCGCAGCAGATGCTGCTGCTCAAGCACAAAACAATTCAAACCAAGGCGGAACGATATCAACACCAACCCCCCCGACATCATCAAGTAACATCCCTAAACCGTCACCAGGTGGAACATCAGCCTCTAACCCTTATCCAGCAGGACAATGTACAGCATTTGTATGGCAATATTTCCATGATAATTATGGAAAAACAATTCAAACCTACATGGGAAATGCAGGGGACTGGGTAGTTTATGCTAATTCAGGTGCAGCAGCAGGTACAATCGCAGTATTCCCTCCAGGAGTTCAAGGAGCAGGTGGCGTAGGTCACGTTGCAGTCGTGACTTCTGTATCAGGCTCTACTATGACAGTTATTGAAGGGAATTTCAATGGAGGATGGGGAACAACTCGTGTGTGTTCTACTGCAGGAGTATCATTTATCCGTCCATAAATTAATAAAATACGACATTTCGTATTTTTTTATCACAAGAAATTAGCACTCGTTTATATCAAGTGCTAATTTTTGGAAAAATAGAGATTTAATGATAAAATAGTTATAGTGATAAAAACAAAAGGAATATAAAATGAACAATACAGAATATTACAGCCGTTTAGGCATAGATAAAAATGCAAGCCCAGAGGAAATAAAAAAAGCCTACCGCAAACTGTCCAAACAATATCACCCAGATATTAATAAGGATGCAGGGGCAGAAGACAAATATAAAGAGATACAAGAAGCTTATGAAACACTAGGAGATGAGCAAAAACGTGCCTCTTATGATCAATTTGGTTCTGCAGGAGCTAATGGTGGTTTTGGTGGGCAAGGTCAAGGTGGGTTCTCAGGGTTTGAAGGTTTCTCCGGTGGAGGATTTGGTGGCTTTGAAGACATTTTTTCTTCATTCTTTGGGGGTGGACAGCAACAAGCAAATCCATCAGGACCACGTCAAGGGGATGATTTACAATATCGTGTAAATTTGAAATTTGAAGAAGCCATCTTCGGTACGGAAAAAGAAATCAAATACAATCGTGAAGAGAACTGTCATACTTGTGAGGGTTCAGGTGCAAAAGCAGGAACTCAACCAGAAACTTGTCAAAAATGTCAAGGGCGTGGGCAAATTAATGTTGTGCGTGATACACCGCTTGGACGTATGCAATCCACTACAGTTTGTGATGTCTGTCACGGGACAGGTAAGGAAATTAAAGAGAAATGTACCACTTGTCATGGTTCAGGTCATGAAAAATCTGCTCATACAGTCAAAGTTACAGTACCGGCTGGGGTAGAATCAGGACAACAGATGCGTTTGCAAGGTCAAGGAGATGCCGGAGTGAACGGTGGACCTTATGGGGATCTCTATGTTCGTTTCCAAGTAGAAGCAAGCAAGCAATTTGAGCGTGATGGTTCTGAGATTTTCTATGAAATGCCTCTAGAGTTTGTACAGGCGACATTAGGTGATGAGATTGAAATACCTACGGTTCATGGAGAGGTTAAGTTGAAAATTCCTGCAGGGACACAGACAGGGACTAATTTCCGACTTAAAGGAAAAGGGGCTCCCAAACTTCGTGGCTCAGGAAATGGAGATCAGCACGTGGTTGTAAATATTGTTACCCCTAAAAAACTCAACAACGAGCAA
>WREM01000128.1 GCA_009779335.1 Streptococcaceae bacterium
CTCTTAAACGTTGAGAAAACCTTTCGTTCTGAGAAATGATTAAATCAAAGGTTCTTAATTGTTCTAAAAAACCATCGGTTTCTATATCATACGCTTTTGTTTCCAACCAAGTAGGTAAATCTAGGATAAAGGCAACTATTTTTGCATTTTTCAATTTTACTCTATCAATAAATTCCTGTTGGAAAGCCCAGTTCAGTATCCACATAGGATAGGACATAAATACAATATCATCTTCTTTCACTCCTGAAATCAAACCATCAAGAAGGCTATTCCTATATTCTTGTGATGAAAGACGATAGACATCATATAAATTGTAGTTAATTTCCTTGAATCCTAATTGCCGAGCCGAATTGGCAATGTTTTGACTGACAACAACTCGGTTATCTGATTGAGCATCCCCGCTCAGACGTGTTATCCAATAAGTCATTATTTACCTTCTCCTCCCGCATTAGAATATAAATTGTCTTTGTAACCTAGCCCAACCGCACGAATTGCATTCATAATCGATCGTCTAGCCATAAGTCCTGAAGAAATCGCTTCCTGCCATGGTTTAACAGCTAAGAGCATTTCTTCGTATTCCTTTTCAGTAATCCTATCAAGGACTTGATTGATTTGGTTGGGATTTTCAACCACTAATCCAATACCTCGAGATTTGACTAATGGAGTATGAGGAGAATTTGAATTTACAATTACAGGAAGTCCTGACACTAAAAATTGAGATAGGCTGAGTGGGCTGGTAAATTGAGCATAATCTTTCGCAGTCTGCCCCTCATATTTGACAATTTCATCACCATCAACCAAGCCAAATCCACCTTCAAACATAGCAGGTACATTTTGCAATTTTCTTAATTCTTGAAATTGGATATTATCATCATTAGAATGGAAATCATTAGCTTTACTTCCAATAATCACTAATTGAGAAGAACCTTGATATTTCACTTCTTTCACTGGTTTATCTGCAATATGATAAAGATTTTTGGAGAATTTTTTATCTTGCACGGCTCCATTATATCTGAAGTCCCACATAACTTGCGAAATCATAGGAACAGTCAATCCATCTTTTTGAAGACGTTTAGACATTTGGTCATTTTGTGTGATGATCAAATCAAATTGTCGCAGTTGATTAAAGAAAAAATCTGTCTCAACGTTATATTTTTCTTGACTGGTCCAGGGAATAAACTCATGAACAACTGCAACGAGTTTAACAAATTTAATTTGTTTCATTGCTTGAATCCATTCATTTTGGAAATTCAACTGTGTCCAAAGTGGTAACTGAACAATGATTACATCATGTTCCTTAATGGGTAATGTCAATCCTTCAATCAATTCAGAGCGACGATCAACATTATTTCCCAAATTTTCAAAAGAATTATAATTAATTTCTTTAAATCCTAAATCAAATGCTGCCTCAGCAGTATTTTTCATTTGATTCAAGACAGTACTCTTTTCGTTTTCATCGATATTTTGAGTATTAAATTTTGTTATCCAGTAATCCATTATAAATTTCCTATCCTATTGACCCAACGTTTGTTGGACTTGTGCCTTATACTTATTCATATCAATAGACAGTCCTGCACCACCGTAAATATCCGTTGCTGGTGTATAGTCATTGAGAGCAGGAACAGATGATGACTGAATTTTCCCTGCATTAAGTGCTATACCTAATCCATTTGTCCACAAGAATGAATCAGGGATATTGGTTGACATGACTGCCTTTGCAGTTCCAAGTGCACTTGCCCCAGTAAATGGTATCAGAGGATTTTTGACACCCGACATGATCGCTTTCATGACTTGTTGTTGGCGTTGTACTCGTCCGAAGTCTGACATATCATCATGCCTGAATCGAGAATAGTTAAGCAAAGTACGTCCATTCATGCGTTGCTTTCCTTGTTTAATCATCATGAATGTTCCTCCACCATCAGGATAACCTAATTGAGCAGCTTGGTCTGCTGTAAGAGATCGATCTGTTGATGTAACCCCTGCAGTTGCTGCCATATCATCAGGCACAGGAACTTCTGATACTGTCTGACCGTTAATCGTAGAGAATTGTGCATCAATCTCTACTCCCCAAGGATAAAGTGAATCAATGACTGTAGCGAATGTTTCAAAGTCCAAAACAGCGTAATATTTACAATTTATGCCAAAATTTTGCTGTAAAGTCTCTCGCATCAACTCCGCACCTTGACCATTGTTTTGTTCTCCAATGGTATAGGCAACGTTGATTTTTACATCTTGATTATCTGAAACCCCCGGAATGCTGACAAGCGTATCACGCATAAATGAAACCATGTGCGTTTCATGTGTCTTGTTATTGACATTCAGTACCATGATTGAATCAGAGTGAGCAACAGAAGAACTTTGACCCGGACGTTGATCTGCCCCTAAAATGAGGATATTGACCGAACCATCTGCATTGGATGTGCCATTGAATGTCTCTGACTTTGCAGGAGTCCCTACTACTTTAATACCCCGGTTGTACCCATAGAAATAAGAGCCAATTATCCCAGCAATAAAAAGCACCAAAATCAATAGAATCCCTCTACGGAAAAAACGCCATTTGCTCTTTTTCTTTTTTTTCTTTCCTTTTTTAGATTCTGAAGTATCCTCAGAGTCTAAAACATCAGCATTTCTAAGATTTTTACTTGATTTTCTTGAAGAATTTTGTTGCATAGACTGAGCTTGTCGAGAATTTTCGAAAGGTTGAGAATTACTTCTATCAAATGAAGATTGAGGTTCATGATTTGTATATTGCTCATCCTGCATGAAATCATTCTCTCTGATATATCCAAACTCTTGGAGTAATTCTTGATACTCTTGATATTCCTTATCATTGAGAAGATTAATGTTTTGTCTAAGATAATCAAATCTTTTTTTCTTATTTTCTGCCATGACCATATTATAACAAAAATAGAAAAAGAACTTGTGTTTATACAAGTTCTTTGGCTTTATTTTCTATAAATTCTGCCACTTGAGTAATGGTTTTTCCTGTTGAATCAAGTAGAATGGCATCATCTGCCTGTTTAAGTGGAGCAATTTTACGTGTAGAGTCTTTTCTATCACGCTCTGCAATTTCTTTTTTTAACTGTTCTAAATCAGTAGGGATTCCTTTTTCAAGGTTTTCCTTGTAGCGACGCTCTGCACGCTCATCCACAGAAGCAATGAGAAATATCTTCAAGTCAGCCTGAGGCAGAACAACTGTCCCAATATCACGCCCATCCATGATAATCCCACCTAAATTAGCAATACGTCGTTGCTCTTCTGTCATGAAATTCCTGATTTCTTCTAGGGCAGATATTTTTGAAACAGTGTTGGTTACTTCATTAGTGCGAATGACTTGCGTCACATCTTCC
>WREM01000129.1 GCA_009779335.1 Streptococcaceae bacterium
AGTCGCTCAAATACTCAATTTGAAAATTGCTGTTCTGACTTTTCCAGAGAATCCTAAGTTAACCTTCAAAAAATTTGAGATGGATTTTCTATTGAAGCTGACAAGTGATAAGAAACGTGCTCAGTTATTTGAGGAGCATGGTGTAGATTATCTTATTTTCAAAAATCTGACTTCAGAATTTTCTGCGATGACTGCAAGTGAATTTTCTGAAAAAATCATCAAAAAATTGAACGCACACATAGTGATTACAGGTTTTGATCATCGTTTAGGTTCAGATTTGCAAGCATTGACATCAACTGAAGATTATAAAGTTATAGTGGTAGATGAAATATCTGATGAAAAAGGAAAGATATCTTCTTCTCGAATTCGAGAAGCAATTAAAGCAGGAGATGTCCATGAAGCTCATCAATTATTAGGTTTCCCTTATGAAATGACTGGACGAGTGGTGCATGGTTTTGCTCGTGGTCGCCAGCTGGGCTATCCGACTGCAAATCTTATCGTGAAAGATTACATTCACATTCCAAGTCCCGGCGTTTATACGGTTGATGTTCTTTTTCAAGGGAAAAAATATCGTGGAGACGCCTCAATAGGATACAATGATACATTTGACGGAAAAGAAAAAACCATTGAAGTTTATATTTTTGATTTTGATAAAGACATCTATGGAGAGGAAATCACAGTACAATGGCTTAATAAAGAGCGTGAGATGATCAAATTTGAATCTATCGAAGCATTAATTGAACAACTCAAGGAAGATGAGCGAATTGCACGAGAATGGAAATGAAAGTGAGGTAGATTTCTCACTTTTTATTTACGTTATTATCTTGTGTTTTCGGGATATAATCTGCTATAATATAGAAAAGATAAATTCAAATAGAAAGAATCAAAAATTTGAAACGATCAGTGCAAGGAAAAACAAAATTTCAGAAAAGAACCAAAACAATCTTTATTTCGTTGCTTGTCCTCTTTTTAGGAGCAATGATTTTTTTGGTTTTTCTATTTTCAAAATCCTATCCAGAAGATTCTACACTCACTCAAAATCAAGTATTAACAGCTACCACAGTAGAAAAAGATGACAGTCCTTTTGTGAGATTATTAAAAAATTCTGCTTTAGATGACTATCTAGCAACAGGAGCAGTAACTAAAGTCAAAGCCTTACCGGATAATAAACTCTTTTTAGAAAAAATAGCAAAAGGGCAAATGTCTTTTGATGAATTTAATTCTAATAAACCCAAAATTCAACAAATGCTCCATGCTACAGATGTTCAAATGAACAATCTACAAAATGAATTTACTGCAGCGAATCTTAGTCTCAATAGTCAGAAATTGGAACATCTCTCTACAGGATTAAGCACAAGTCAACTTTCTGCATATTTTGATCAAATGCAAACTGTTGCAGATTCTGCAAGTAAAGCCATAGATATTTATGAAAGTGACAGTAATAGTCCACTTTTACCTAATATCCTTACATCCATTACTGACTTAACAACGGCACAAAGTAATATTGATCAATTTACTGATTTCATCAATAAAGTAAAAAATTATAATACAACCTCACCAAACGATGTATTAAACCTGAATTCCAATAATCCGTTGATTCAAGAAAATGACTCTATTTTGTTAAAATTGCAAAATTATGCCACTCAAAAGCAACAAATAGACGACAAGATTAAAACATTAAAAGATTTTCAAACAAAAGATAAAGACTCTCAGCAACTTCTTAAAAACAGTATTCCATTACCAAACTTGATAGGGAAAACTGTAGCTCAAGCCCAGGAATTATTAAGCTCAACATCTATACCATTAAAAATTTCAACCAAGAATTATGATAAAAACAGCATCATCAATAAACAAACGCCTGATCCTTCTCAATATGATCGAATCATGCAAAATCAGACGATTCAAGTAGAAGCAGAAACATCATCAACTGGAACATCAAGCAGTTCTTCATCATAAAAAAATGCTCAAAAGGAAGGAGGGATGATTATGAAAAATCGTAAATTGAAGAAAATTAAATTTAAGCTTAGTAATAGAATGAAAAAAGTTTTAACCGTAATTGGTCTATTCTTTTTTGCGATTGTTACGGTAATTGCTCTGTTTTCTGCATGGTATTTGAATAAAGAATCCCAAGAAGCACGTACATTAACACTTAATATGGGAACTGAAAAAATTGTGCAGTCCTTTACCATATTAGACAAAAACGGACAGCCTTTGGTTAGTGGAGCGGGTCATCTCAAGTTTCAACCTGCTTATCTCTCGGGAAATGATAAGAACATTCCAGATATTTATAAGAATTCACTCGTTGCTGTAGAAGACAATAGTTTTTATACACGCACAACAAAAGGCTTCTCAATCAATGGACTATTCAATGCTGGTTTTTCGCAAGTTCTATACAAAATGCATCTGGTCAACGGTGTTCGTGGGGGCTCTACAATCGATCAGCAAGTGGTGAAAAATGTCACACTTGGTGGTTCCAATGCAGATAGTACTCTTTCTCGTAAAGCGATTGAATTAATCGATGCACATGTCATGGCTAAGAAATATTCTCGTGACGACATTCTTACTTCATACATTGACAGTTTGCGATTAACCAATGGAACAATAGGAGTTAATGCAGCATGGAATTCTTTATTCAGCAGTCAATTTAACCAAAACTCGAAAGAACCTCTGTATCTAGCACAGATTGCCTATGTTGTGGGACTGGGGCAATCCCCATCAGATTATGTCATCAATTTTGATACACATGGAAAAGACAGAGCTATTGTAGTGCTTGGGGTAATGAAAGACAAAGGAATTATTACTTCCAAAGAATATGATGATGCAGTTCAAGCAGTAAAAACAAAACTCAAATTAGAAAATCGTGATTTGCAGGGTGTGCCTGTTGCTTATCAACCCTATGTTAGTCAAGTACAGAACGAGGTTTCTCAACTTTTTCTACCCGCTAATGCAGATGTCGTAATCAAAACTTACGCTGATAAAGGGCAACTAGACCAACTTAATGAAATTGCTCATCAAAATCTGCCTAATGCTCAGCGTGTGTCTAACGATACAATGGAGCCGGGGCTATTAACAGCTATCTCAGTAGTAGATACAAAGACGGGGCATATTTTAGGTCTAGCAACAAATTCTGAAAATCCTTTATTACCTGTCTCTTCTGAACGTTCATCTGGATCAACCATTAAACCATTATTAGATTATGCACCTGCTCTCGAATATGGCTATATCAGCACAGGTTCTACAATGAATGGGAATGCAACTCAGTATGCAGGAGGAGCCCCTCTCAATAACTATGGTGGAGTCAACTATGGTCCTGTCAATGTAGGATTTGCA
>WREM01000130.1 GCA_009779335.1 Streptococcaceae bacterium
GTCCCGGAGAAGACCATATTAAGCTGATCTCCTAGAGGAACTTTCTGATTAATTTCAATTTGAGCATTTTTTGAAATAGGCTCAGATTCTCCTGTCAATGAAGATTCGTCAACCTGTAAACTATTAGAAGTAATCAATCGTATATCCGCTCCCACCTGCTCTCCAGTAGTCAGTAAAATAATATCTCCACAAACCAATGCTTCAGATGGAATAGTTTCTAAACGCCCCATACGCAAAACGTTAGAATTTGGGGAAGAAAGTTTTTTCAAAGCTGCCAGAGCGTTTTCAGCTCTACTTTCTTGATAAATAGCAATAGTAATGTTAATAATAACGATGAATAGCACAACGATAGACTTGGTATAGTTGCCATTTCCAATGTAGGACAAATATCCAGCTAGTAGAGCCACTAAGGTCAAAATTACATTTATAATTTCAAGTAAGTGCTTCCCTATCTTCTGTAAAAGAGAGGGCCTCGCCTCTTCATGATAACGGTTACCACCATAGAGTTTTTGATGCTTGTCCACTTGCTCTTCTGATAAACCTTTGTCCGAATGAACAGCGTAATATTTTTTAATTTGCTTAATCTGTTCTGTTTGATAATTCATACAAATCTCCTAATTAGAATTTTATAATCTAATTATAATATAAAATAACAATTATAAAAAATGATATAGATATGTAAAGATAGTTTACAGTTTACAGTGTTAAAAAATTATGTTATAATGTAAACATGAATACAAAAACAGTAACAGAACTCGCAGAGTTATTTGGTGTAACACGCCAAGCCATGAACAAACGTGTCCGTCAACTCGATGAAAAATTTATTGAAAAAAATGAACGTAACATCACAGTTGTAAACATTGGTGGAATTCAAGAACTTGAACGCTTATATGGAAAAGTTGTTACCGCAGAAGCAGAAGTTGTAGATTCTAAAAGTCATAATCAAGTAGATTCAGATTCTGTCAAAGAAATTGCCACTATAGAAGACTCAGCAGTTTTTGAGTTGGTGTCAACGTTGATTCGAGACAAAAATCAAGAAATTGATCGCCTCACTCAACAACTTCAAGTCAAAGATCAACAAATCCATCGTCAACAAGAATTGATGGAAAAAGCCATGACTGAAAATACTAATGTTCTTTTAGAACTTAAATCAGGAAAAACAAAAAAACGTGGATTCTGGTCACGAAGAGAAAAATAATATGACTCCATTTTTATGGAGTTTTTATTTTTTTAGAATGGGTTTTTCCGTTGCTTATAGTTGCAAAATAAATAAAAAGTGTTAAAATTAAAGATGTAAGTTAGTTAAATATTTAACTAACTTGTGGACGGAGATTTATCTCCAATTAAAATTAAACCTTATAAGGAGACTTACTCATGGTAGTTAAAGTTGGTATTAACGGTTTCGGACGTATTGGTCGTCTTGCATTCCGTCGTATTCAAAATGTTGAAGGTGTTGAAGTAGTAGCAATCAACGACCTTACAGACCCTGCAATGCTTGCACACTTGCTTAAATATGATACAACTCAAGGGCGTTTCAACGGAGAAGTTGCTATCAAAGATGGTGGATTTGAAGTTAACGGTAAATTTGTAAAAGTTACTGCAGAATCTGACCCATCAAAAATTAACTGGGCTGAAACAGGAGCTGAAATTGTTCTTGAAGCAACTGGTTTCTTTGCAACTAAAGAAAAAGCTGAACTTCACTTGCACGCAAATGGAGCTAAAAAAGTTGTAATTACAGCACCTGGTGGAAATGATGTTAAAACAGTTGTTTTCAACACTAACCACGACATCCTAGATGGAACTGAAACAGTTATTTCTGGAGCTTCATGTACTACAAACAGTCTTGCACCAATGGCTGATGCATTGAACAAAAACTTTGGTATCAAAGTTGGTACAATGACTACTATTCACTCATATACGGGTGACCAAATGACTCTTGATGGACCACACCGTGGAGGAGATTTCCGTCGTGCACGTTCAGCAGCTGAAAATATCGTACCTAACTCAACTGGTGCAGCTAAAGCTATCGGACTTGTATTGCCAGAACTTTCAGGTAAACTTCAAGGTCACGCACAACGTGTGGCTACACCAACTGGATCAGTTACTGAATTGGTTACAATTCTTGACAAAAAAGTTACCGTTGATGAAATCAATGCAGCAATGAAAGCTGTTGCTAACGAATCATTTGCTTACAACACAGATGAAATCGTATCTTCAGATATCATTGGAGAAAGCCACGGATCAATCTTTGATGCTACTCAAACAGAAGTTACAGCTGTTGGAGATGATCAATTGGTTAAAACAGTTGCTTGGTATGACAACGAAATGTCTTACACTTCACAACTTATCCGTACACTTGAATATTTCGCTAAAATTGCTAAATAATTCTGTTGTAAAATTGTGTAAATAAAAAACTCAGATTTATGTCTGAGTTTTTATATTTAAGAAAGCTATTATCCATGCTTTATGCTATAATGTTTAAGAAATAAATTATATAAGGAAGAAAACAAAATGTCAAAAGCAAAAATTTGGGCTTTAATCGGAAGTGGTTTAGCATCGATTGCCTTTATCGTATCAACAATTTCTCAGTTTCATTCTCTTTCACAATTCATTACTAGAGTACAGTCACAATCAAGTGATACAGGCATGGGAGTTATGTCTCTTATGCCCGGTTTAAGTACTTTCTTTCAATCGTTGCAGACTTTCATCGTTACAGTTATTGTGGTTTTACTTATTGTTAGTATCGCACATCTAGTCTTTTACTGGCTTGCCTTTATTAAAATGGATGGATCTAACGGAAAAGGTTGGTCAATTTTCCTCCTTGTCATTGGAGTACAAAGTCTTGTTGCTATAGCATCCCTATTGATTATTTTGATGTCGGTTCCATATCTTTCACAAGTTTGGTCAATCTCTCAATCACAGATGATTGTTCCAGTAATTCTCCTTGTTTTACAGGTCATTTATAATATTGCCTTTATATTAGTTTTTGTATTCAAAATTCAAGAATTAAAAAAATCAGCTGATTAAGTGGGGAAAGAAAATAAAATGAAAAAATCAAAAATGTGGGCATTGATTGGTGCGATTATCGCTTCAGTTGATGCAGTTAATGGAATTATTTCTAGTATTATCTCACACAAAGTGGCTACGGAGGCGATTTATCAACAAATGCAAAACTCGAGCACTTATTCTAGTATGACTTTAAATTCATTTATGCAAATGATAAACATAATGCAAGTAATGATTCTGATAATAGCTTTTATACTTATTGCTGTTGAACTTCTATTTTATTGGTTAGCTTATGCAA
>WREM01000131.1 GCA_009779335.1 Streptococcaceae bacterium
TAAAGAGTCATTGGGATTAGACATTCCGTTTTGCTTAGCCATATTCCCAATCTTCTCAAAGAGAGTTCCCATCATGTTTTCAATTTCTTCAGGATCATCAGGGAAATCCTCAGGATTAAAGTCCATATTCTCCTCACGCACAACCAGATAAACACCTTTTGGATGT
The DNA here is from genome assembly GCA_009779335.1 of Streptococcaceae bacterium. GTDB lineage: Bacteria > Bacillota > Bacilli > Lactobacillales > Streptococcaceae > Lactococcus. The sequence continues at coordinate 167 of WREM01000131.1, forward strand.
GGTTGTACTTGGAAAGTCAACATTCCCGTCTGTGTAAAACGCTCACCCAAATCTAGTTCTTCTACCAAATCATAAAACAGCTGTTCAATTAAGCTTTGGTTACCAAAAAAATCTGACAATTTGACATCATGATCTTGTAAATCCTGAAAAGACAGGTTGATTTTTATAGTACTTTCATTAACTTCTTCGTATTTCATATATTCTCTTTCGTCAGATGATATTACATTACTTCTATTATAACATATCCACTCTTTTTATAAAAAATGGCAGGTCTTCACTCATTCATCAATAAATTCATCAATAAAAAAAGCGAGATTTCGCTTTCTTATGGTTTAATTCGATTAATCATACGTGGGAATGGGATGGCTTCACGAATATGCTCTGTTCCTGCAGCGAATGTAACCATACGCTCAAGCCCAAGTCCAAATCCTGCGTGAGGAACTGTCCCATATTTGCGAAGTTCCATGTACCATTCATAGTCTGCTGGATCAAGTCCAAAATCAATGATTTTTTGTTTGAGTACATCATAGTCCGTCTCACGCTCTGAGCCACCGATAATCTCTCCGTATCCTTCTGGTGCAAGTAAATCTGCACAGAGTACACGCTCTGGGTTCCCAGGTACTGGACGCATATAAAACGCCTTGAAGCTTGCTGGATAATTGATGACAAACGTTGGCACACCATAGTAATTAGACAACCATGTTTCATGTGGGGAACCGAAATCATCCCCGTGTTCCATGTGTTCATAATCTGCCCCTTCTTTTCCTTCATTTTCTTGGAGAAGGGTCACAGCATCATCATAAGATACACGCATGAATGGAGTATCAATATATTTTTGAAGGAGCGAGGTATCACGCTCAAGTGTATCTAAAGCATAAGAGGCATTATCCAAAACACCTTGAAGTAGAGCTTTGACATAAGCTTCTTGAAGGTCTAATGATTCATCATGAGTTACAAATGGATACTCAGCGTCCATCATCCAAAACTCTGTCAAATGACGGCGAGTTTTAGATTTTTCAGCACGGAAGACAGGTCCAAAGTCAAAGACACGCCCCAAAGCCATCGCTCCAGCTTCAAGATAAAGCTGACCTGATTGTGAGAGGTAGGCAGGTTGTCCGAAATAATCTGTTTCAAAGAGTTCTGTTGTATTTTCTGCAGCATTCCCTGCCAAGATAGGAGAGTCAAATTTAATGAATCCATTCTTTGCAAAAAAGGCATAACTGGCATAAATAATGGCGTTACGGATTTGTTGAATGGCTGTTTGACGTTTAGAACGGAGCCAAAGATGACGGTTGTCCATGAGGAAATCTGTCCCGTGATCTTTGGGCGTAATCGGATAATCATGTGAATGTCCGATGATTTCAAAGTCAGTCACATCAAGCTCATAACCAAATTTAGAACGTTCATCTTCTTTAACCACACCTGTAACATAGATTGAAGTTTCCTGATTGAGATGTTTGATTGCTTCAAATTTTTCAGTGCCTGCTTCTTCTCCATATTTTTCAATGAAATTAGGCTTGAAAACAACCGCTTGAAAAAAAGCTGTTCCATCACGCAGTTGTAAGAAAGCAAGCTTTCCTTTTCCTGATTTATTGGCAACCCATGCCCCGATTTTTACTTCTTGTCCTACATAATCTTTTACATCGATGATTGTTATTTTCTTTGTCATCATTTATCCCCTTATATTTTAATTTTGAAATAATTCTTTCCCTGTTTGGAAGTCATAGATTTTGAATCCTGTGTTACTATTGACCTGCCAAATGGGTTTATCTTGATAAAAACCTAGTACCACAGAAGTTACTCCCTTTGTCATAAGCTTGTTGGCTGAATAACCTTGACTCAGAGTGACTGTCCTTACATTTTGACTGTCATTTTTTGGAATAATGACTCCAATCGCTTGACCCTGACTGTTCTCCCCCAAAAGCGAATAGGTTGTAACATCGGTAGTCGCAATGTCATAAGCTGTAATTTTGGGAATATCCGCATTCTTACGAGCGATAGACACTGCCTGCTCTCGAGAAATACCATAGGGCTTAATGGTTTGGTTGAGAAATAGTCCATAAGCTAAGAAAATAGCAATGACAAGTACCAAGACGCCAATGATGATTTGAACATAGATGGGCATTTTTTTCTTGTTCATAGCTATCTCCTCTCCTTATTTTTATATTATTTATTATACAGAAAATCTGTGATTTTATCTAGTGATTCCTTCATTGTTCCTTGTTCAATGGGTGAGATTTCATGAAGATGTCGTCGCATTCGCTTAGCATAAGATTTCCCTGCCAACCGATTATCCATGACAAGTACGACTGATTTTTGACTTTCTCTGCGATTGACACGTCCTATGGCCTGTTGTAATTTCAAGGTTGCCATTGGGACATTAAAGTCATAGAAAGGATTGTCAAACCGTGCCGCATATTTCTTTGTCAAAATATCCTCAGGTGTTGAAAATGGAAGACGAGTAATCATGAGCAAGAGTTTATCTTGCTTATTGAAGTCCACGCCCTCCCAAAATGAGGCTAAACCTAATAAAATACGACTCTCATTCTTATCAAATTTTCGTTTAATGACATCTGCTGTACCATGTATATCTTGAGCTAAAAAGTTGGCACGACGCTTACTCAAAATTTCAGCTGTCGCTTGTAGAGAAGCTTTAGAGGTGAATAAGATGAGAATAGGTAATTTTTTCTTACGCAGTTGAAGAATGGAATCAGCCAAATACTCTGCATAATCAGACTGTGATATATTTTTGACCGCAGGCGAATCTGTAACAATTATCATCTGCTGATTTTTTACCTGCTCACGCCCAAAAGTAAAGAAACGGTAATCTTCAAAACCTAACAGTTCAGGATAAGTCTTTTTCTCCTCCGTCAAAGATAGACTGGCACCTATCATGTAGAGTTTGGTTGTATGTGGGACTAGCCCTGCAAAGTTATAAAAATCAAGCTCAGAAGAATAAAGTATTTCTCCCTCTTTCCAGACAAAGCGATTATCTGCTTGAAGCATATTTTCAAGCTCAGTAAACCCAAGTTCAGAGGCATCAAGCTTTATTTTTTCAAGGTCAAATTTTTTCTTTTCAAGCTGAAAGGCCAGGCTTTCCATGAGGCGTTCCTGA
>WREM01000132.1 GCA_009779335.1 Streptococcaceae bacterium
ACCTATTGGAACTATTGCTGTTGATTCTATTTACACACCAGTAAGTAAAGTAAATTATCAAGTTGAACCTGCTCGTGTGGGTGGAGATTCTAACTATGATAAATTAACACTTGAAATCAATACAAATGGAACAATTGCTGCAGAAGATGCTTTATCACTTTCAGCAAAAATTTTAACAGATCATCTCAGCCTATTTACAAACTTGTCTGAAATCATACAAGGTGATGTACTTAAGGTAAAAGAAGAAGTTAAAAGTGATCGTGTCATGGATAAAATCATTGAGGAAATGGACTTCTCTGTCCGTGCTTACAATGGTTTGAAACGTGCAGGAATCAATACTGTTGCTGACATCATGGAAATGAGTGAAACTGAAATGGTCAAAGTGAAAAATCTTGGATCAAAATCAGTGGATGAAATAAAAGCGAAACTTAAAGATTTAGGACTTGCACTTAAAAAGAAAAAATAATAGAGGAGAAAGAATATGAGCAATCGTAAACTTGGACGTAAGTCTTCAGAACGTAAAGCGATGCTTCGTGATTTGACAACTGATCTTATCATTAACGAAACAATCGTTACAACTGAAACACGTGCAAAAGAGCTACGTAAATCAGTTGAAAAAATGATTACTCTTGGGAAACGTGGAGACTTGCACGCTCGTCGTCAAGCCGCTGCCTTCATGCGTAATGAAGTTGCAATCAAAGACTTCAACGAAGAAACAGAAACATTCCCAACTGCACTTCAAAAATTATTCAATGATGTTGCTAAACGTTATGAAAGCCGTAACGGAGGATACACACGTATCCTTAAATGTGAACCACGTCGTGGGGACGCAGCACCAATGGCAATTATCGAATTGGTATAATTTTTAAGTCACTAATAAAATGTACATTTTGAGTGTTATGATGATGGCGATGTGTTTGAGTTGATACAAAAGTATTGAGTAGCACCGCTTAGTCTAGCTCTGAGTGTAGAGGAAGGCTCTACATTCGCTCAATTTGTTTTTTTATACAAAAATAAATTGAGTAAAAACTCAATTTGTAAGCCACAATAGCTCAGGGGTAGAGTTGAAAGCATTGTTTTCAAGTGATGGATCAGATTTGCAAAGCAAATCCACATCATGTTGCTCTTTCCATTGAGTTAAAAGTTAAAAACAAATAATGAGTATCCACTCATTTATAGCCGCAATAGCTCAGGGGTAGAGCAACACCATGGTAAGGTGGAGGTCGTAGGTTCAATTCCTATTTGCGGCATCGTGAGAAAATAAAAATCATTTACGTACTATAAAGTATCAAGCAAAAAGGAGGAATTATGGCTAAGAAAAAATCATCCTTTGTCTGTCAAGAATGTGGCAGTAAATACCCTAAATACTATGGACGCTGTCCAAGTTGTGGAGAATGGTCTTCTTTTCTTGAAGAAGTAGAGATTCAGGAAGTAAAGAATGAGCGTATCAGCTTAACGGGTGAACGCTCTAAGCCGATGAAACTTAATGAAGTGGAGCATTTAGATACGCCACGTATTGAGACCGACTTAGATGAGTTTAATCGTGTACTCGGAGGAGGAGTCGTTCCGGGTTCTTTGGTTCTGATTGGTGGGGATCCAGGAATAGGGAAATCAACGCTCTTGCTTCAAGTTTCTACTCAGCTGGCTCAACGTGGAAGAGTTCTTTATGTGAGCGGAGAAGAATCTGCTCAACAGATTAAACTTCGTGCAGAACGTTTGGGAGATATTGATTCTGATTTTTATCTTTATGCAGAAACCAATATGCAATCTATCCATGCAGAAATTGAGCGTTTGAAGCCAGAATTTTTAATCATTGATTCCATTCAGACCATTATAACTCCTGAAATTACGAGTACGCAAGGTTCGGTCAGTCAGGTGCGTGAAGTAACTGGGGAGCTCATGCAAATTGCAAAAACCAATAATATTGCAACCTTTATTGTTGGTCATGTGACCAAGGAAGGAACGCTTGCAGGGCCTCGAATGTTGGAGCATATGGTTGACACAGTCCTTTATTTTGAGGGGGAACGACAAAATATATTCCGTATTTTACGAGCGGTGAAGAATCGTTTTGGATCAACCAATGAAATTGGAATATTTGAAATGCAAAGTGAAGGTTTGGCTCAGGTCACTAATCCTTCACAAGTATTCTTAGAAGAACGATTAGATGGTTCGACAGGCTCAGCTATTGTTTGTGCTTTAGAAGGGACACGTCCCATTCTTGTAGAGATTCAAGCCTTAACCACACCAACCATGTTCGGTAATGCAAAGCGTACAACCTCTGGTCTTGATTTTAATCGAATCAGCTTGATTATCGCTGTCTTAGAGAAACGTGCAGGGTTATTACTCCAAAACCAAGATGCCTATCTTAAATCTGCAGGAGGAGTCAAGTTAGATGAGCCCGCTATTGATTTGGCTGTTGCTGTGGCTATCGCTTCATCTTATAAAGAGCAGCCTACAGATGCCAGAGAATGCTTTGTGGGAGAGCTTGGATTAACAGGTGAAATTCGTTCTGTTACACGCATAGAACAACGCATTAATGAAGCCAGTAAATTAGGGTTTAAAAAAATGTATGCCCCTAAAAATTCAATCACAGGCATAAAAATTCCTAAAAACATTGAATTAATTGGTGTTTCAACCTTGAAAGAATGCTTGAAAATTGTTTTTGGTTAATATAAATAAAGCCTTGTGTTATAATAATGTAGGGCTTTTTGTTCAAAAAATATAAGGAGGATAACTTATGCGTCGTTGGTTTATTCATATTGTTCTAGCTATTGTAGGTGCTTCTGTAGGTATCACTATACTACCAAGCATCTGGAGAATGATTGGTCAGGAGAAGATTTTCTTAAATCATGAAATTTTTAACATTCTTATTGGTGCCATTATTTTTATTATTCTTTCACTCATTTTCTCTGGAATCATTCTTTCTGCCTTGCGTAAGGTGGATGTAGCAATTAGAAACATCAATCTATCAAAACTGATTTTCAATGTCATAGGTGCCGTTTTAGGGCTTTTGGTGGGGGTGCTTGCGTCTATTCCATTAGGTCTTCTTAATGTCCCGATTTTGAGTAATGTCATCTCATTTTTACTTATTTTAGCATTAACCTACTTGGGTTATATTACTTTTCACACCCGTGGAGAAGAAATTTTAAGGATTTTTTCAAGACGAAGAAGAGATGGCAGCCACTCTTCAGGAAGTAACAAAAAAGAAACGTTTTCAACAATTCTCTTGGATACAAGCTCCGTTATTGATGGACGTAT
>WREM01000133.1 GCA_009779335.1 Streptococcaceae bacterium
CCAATCTGACGAAGTTCAATACGCACATGGAAGGTCTCTGCCATTTTTTTAAGCAATTCTCGGAAATCCACTCGATGCTCCGCTGTAAATGAAAGAAAGAGTTGAGTTTTTTCAAGATTATAGGTCGCTTCAATAATCTTCATTTCTAGTCCAAGCTGATTGACCAATTCTCGACTCTGCCATTTGGCTTGAGCAGACGACGATTGAAGTTCATTAACCATTGACTCATCTTCAGCTGTAACTGGACGTTCAATGATAAAATCGGTCTCCATCTGATTTTCAATAGATTTAATAACATGTCCTAAAAAGCTACTCTTTCCTGATGTGACAATCACTTGATCCATTGGTTGATAGGTTTCAGAGCTTTGAGCAAATACATTGGCTTGCCCCTGCTGAAATTTTATCTCATAAATCATTTTCATTCCCCTTACAATACAATATACTCTAAACAAGAGATAAAGCGTACATTACTCTTCCACATTTTTATTACCTTAAATGTTTTTTCGATTTCATTTATTAAACGGTCTTGATTAAACAAGATTAATAATACTTCTAAAGCAAAGCTTTGTTTTTCCTTATCGTCAAAGAAATCCGCACATTGAGTAAGATAGAGATAAGCCTCTCTTGGATTTGTCTTTATCAAATCAAGTAATTTCTCAAGTTTATTCATTCCTTCTTGAAACCATGAGGCCAATCCTATGTTCAGCAACTGCTGAGGAGAGCCACTTAGTTGACTCAGAAGTTCTGCCTGACTTTTCAAAAGCCCATTGGTTTCCAAGAAATTTTGGACATAATGGATATTTTTAGGAAAGTTGACCACCTGTGTTCGTGACTTAATGGTGGGCAAGACCATATTTTCATTGTCTGTTAATAGGAAAATATAGGTTTTTCCTTCTGGCTCCTCAATCGACTTGAGCAAGCTATTGGCTGCATTCGTGTGCATTTTCTCTGCTTGTTCAATGATGATAACTTTAGCTGAATTTTCATAGCCTGATTGATTGAAAACTTCCGACAGCTCACGAATTTGAGCTGTTTTTATGGTCTGACCGTCAGGTTTGATGATGTGTAAATCTACAAACTCCTGTGATTCTACTAATCGACAGGCACGACAGACCTTACAGGCTTGATGATTGATGGGCTGTTCACAGAAGATCGATTGCGACAGCCAAAGAGCAAGTTCAAAAGAGCCAAATCCACCCGTGAAAAGATAGGCATGACTTAATTTCTCATTCTCTAAAATATGTCCAAAATTTTCCACGACTTGTGGCTGAATCTCTTCTATCTTCATCTTCTTCTCAATTATTAGTTCGCAAATTCATTAGGGAAACGTTCTTTTATTGCTTTGATTGTGTCTTCTACTACGCTTTCTAGGTCTTGTGAAGCATCAATTTGCACAAATCGCTCTGCCTCGTTTTTGACGATTTCAAGATAGCCTTGTCGGACTTTTCTGTGCATTTCTTCCTTTTCTAAGTCCAAGCGATTGATTTCGTCTTGACGATTCTTCATGACACGCTCCAAAGCCACATCCGTGTCAATGTCAAAATAAAGTGTCAAATCAGGTTTCAAACCGTCTGTCGCAAATTCATTAAGCCAATCTACTGCTTGACGACCTAAGGCTCGCCCATAGCCCTGATAAGCAACAGAAGAGTCAATGAAACGATCCACAAGCACGACCTTCCCTGCCTCTAAAGCGGGGAGAACTTTAACCTGTAAATGCACCCGACGAGCTGCCACAAAGAGCATGAGTTCTGTCTTACTGTCTATGTCTGTATTCTCAGTAGAAAGGATGATTTCTCGAATTTCTTCTGCCACACGCACACCACCGGGCTCACGAGTGATTTCCAACTCCTGACCTGACGCTTCTAAAAAAGGCAAAATTCTGTTAAGAACCGTTGTCTTCCCTGCTCCGTCTGGCCCCTCTAAAGAGATAAAAATTCCATTTTTATTCATAAATCCTATTATACCAAATTCAAGCCTTTCAAGCCATCATCTACTTATTTGTCCTCTTTTTGAACAGCTCTCTCTTAATGTGCTAAAAATCAAGGGAAAGAATTTTGATTTGGAATATAGAAAATGCTACAATGGTAACACATTAGAAATAATCCCCTAACAAATATGAAATAATGACTCGGAGGAATATCATGAAAAAAATCCTTGTTGTTGATAGCGAGAAGGCCATTTCTGACATCATCAAGTTTAATTTAGAAAAGGAAGGCTTTGAAGTCTTTACTGCTTTTGATGGTCAAGAAGCTCTTGATCTTTTTGCCGAACACAAACCGCATTTGGTTTTGACTGAGCTCATTCTTCCAAATATGGATGGACTTGAAGTCTGTCGTCAAATTCGTCAAACGTCTGATGCTTTTGTTATCATCGTCTCTTCCAAAGACAGTGAATTTGACAAGGTAGTAGGGCTTGAAGTTGGGGCAGACGATTATGTGACCAAACCCTTTTCAAACCGTGAGCTGATTGCACGAATCAAAGCCAATTTGCGTCGTTATTCTGATAAGAAAAGCCCTAATGATGAGAGGAAAGAGATTTTCATTGATCAATTACACATCAACCCTTTCAACTACACTGTCTCAAAAGGCAAAAAACAAATTGAATTAACCAAGCGTGAGTTTGAGCTTATCTACTACTTGGCACAACGTGCGGGAGAGGTCATTACCCGTGAGGAACTGCTCGAAAACGTATGGGCCTATGATTACTTTGGAGATGTGCGTACCGTCGATGTGACCATTCGTCGTCTCAGAGAGAAGGTCGAAACACATCCCAGTCGCCCAGAATACATCTCTACACGCCGAAGCGTAGGTTATTTCATGAACGCTTTTCATGACTAAGAGGCTTAATAAATGAAAGAAGAGCAAGAAACTGCTCTTTTTTCGTACACTCATCTTTCATTAGAGGCTCATTTATGATAAAATCAGAAGGTCGATAAAAACAGGAAAGGAGAGTGTCCATGAATGAAAATCAGCAATCAAAAGGCTTCAAATATTCTATCTTGGCTTCGGGTTCAACAGGTAATTCCTTTTACCTTGAGACCCCTGAGCGTAAGATACTGGTAGATGCAGGGCTTTCAGGAAAAAAGATAGAGTCTCTGCTGACTGAGATTGATCGTGATCTTTCAGACATTGATAGTCTTCTCATCACACATGAGCATAGCGACCACATCAAAGGCGTGGGTGTCCTTGCTCGTAAATATGGCTTCGACATCTATGCCAACGATGAGACGTGGCAGGAGATGG
>WREM01000134.1 GCA_009779335.1 Streptococcaceae bacterium
AATGCCAAGACAGGACTATTTACTACTGATGGTATTGATATGAAAATTGTATCAAGTCTTGATGATACTTATAATAATTTTGAAGGTTATAAGACACTTGCAAAGGACTTAGGTATTTCAGAAAGTGAAGCCATTGCTTTATGTAAGAAGTATAAAGTCAGTCCAAATGATGATGTGGTTCTTACCAATGAGGATGATGGGACAATATCAATGGCTAATAAAACAACGGGTCAGGATTATACAGGATTTATGAATAGATTCTTAAGTTGGCTTCAAACTACTAATGATGCACCACAAGAAAATCAAGAACCACCTATAGCCGGATTACCTTCTACACAGGATGATTTGGATAAGTATGTTAAAAAACATACGGCAGAGGCAACTAAAGATGCAGCAGAAAGTGGGAAGCCTGCAGAATATCAAGTGGATGGAGAAGCTGGAGCAGAATTATCAGGGTTTGGAGCATTGGTTCAATGGGCAAATATCAGAAATAAGCACGTTCCGCAAAAAACAATAAAAGGGACAGACTACGTGATTATGGAGGAGGAGATGGATAAAGAGGCACAAAAAGAAAAAGCAATACAAGATCAAATAGACAAGGCGACTAATCCGGCTAATAACTGGAGTCAAACAGAAGGCATAGGATATGGTGGAAATGTTCACAGATAGACAACAAAAAATTTATAAACGTATTTCTGATTTACTTTTACTTTCTAGTTCCGCTAATCTTTTTGAAAAAAGCATGCTATCTGATGCAAAAAAGAGCCTTGATAAAGGTCAAGGATTTAGAAATGTCATCACTCGTATGATGCAAGAAATAATACGCTTTGAAGATTATGACGCTACGCTTACTCCAAACGTCAAAAAATTATTAGATGATTTGATTGAAATTTATGGACAACCCGAACCCCTGAAAAAAGACTGGAAAGAGAAAGACCCTGATTTTGTTTGGAATGGTAGTGGGTGGAGTCAAAGAAAAAAATCTATGCTCACAGATAGACAACAAAAATTTTATAATCAAATTTCTCTAATATCCCAAGATTCGACAATTTCCAAGAAAGAAAAAATACTATTTTCACAATCAAAAAGAAAGATTGATGAAGGACATGACTTTAAGGAAACAGTAAATAATTTACTTTATGTATTGAATCAAACTCAAAAAGAACAGTCATTAAGTGTGAATGCAGAAAAGTTATTTACTACCCTCAAGGATGTTTATGGAGAGGGTAGGCTTGTTGTTCAATCAGCAATAGAGAAAGAAGACAATACAAAGGATTGGCAAACTGCTGACCCTGATTTCATTTTTAGTACTTCTGGAGGTGCGTTTGCAAGTGGATGGGTGCGTAGGGTTCAAGATGATGATAAACCATACTCTGGAATGAAAATTTTTTCTATTTATACACTCCAATTTTTAAAGTTTTTTACCTTTATGTGTATTTTAGGCGTTGGTTTATTTTGTGTGCAACTAAGTGAGGCATTAAAAATCAACCTTAAAACATTTTTTATCATATATATCAGTTGCGTTGTAATATTTGTGCTTATATTAATAGTTTCGGGACAATTAAGACGGGAAGGAAAAACAAAAAAATAATGCTAACGGATAGACAGCAGAAATTTAATAATGACATCAGAAGCTTACTTCTATTCTCAAGCTCTGCAACAATAGGCGAAAGAGAATATCTTAAAAATACGGCAGAAGATTTGGAGAAGGGGAATTTAAGTTTTAAGCGTATTATAGATAAACTTATACTTAATTTATTAACATTGGAACAATATTCAGAGTCCGGTTTATCAAATTCTACAAAAAAGTTATTGGATGATTTAATATCGACATATGGTATTCCAGAAAAAAATAAAAATTCTGTAGATTGGAAAATTTCAGATCCTGAATATGTTTTTGTTGGAGGTTATGGGGCGTGGCAAAAAAGAGGTACGCAGAAAAAACCTGTCTACAAACTGGTTTTGATGAGTTTACTTAGAACGATGTTTGTGTTAGGTGTTTTATATGTTGTTTTCCCCCTCATGAAAGACAAATTAGGGAAAAATTATGAATTAGGAGTTGCCTGTTTCGGGATTATTCTTATGATTGTTTTAGTTATCTTCGGAAGAAAAGGGAAGTTGAAAAGACCAAGTCAGATAAATAAAAAATAAAAGTGGTTACGTGCCAAAAAAACGCCTTCTCAGCTCGTTTTGGTTTTTTCTAGTATGTGGTATCATCTTAAAACAAAACGCCGTCACGGGCGTTTTTTTGGACTCTTTACTCTTTGTCCATCACTCTTTTAGATATTTCTCAACCTGCGACAAGAAAAGTTTATCTCCTGTCATCAAACCTATTGACTCAATCGCCTTTAAGAAAAGAAAGGGAAGTGGTTCGCCCGTCTGTATGCCTTTCAGAATTTCCGTGTTGAGATGACCGCTTTTTTTGATATTATCCTGGTACTCTTGATAAACGGCAGCCGCCTGCTTAAGTTGTTCAGCGTTGTTGTCTGCCTGTCGTTGTAAAATTTGACTGCCCTGCTCGAGTGGCTGTTTTGGCTCACTAGGGTCTGTCGTGCTCTTCATTTCCTTACATATTCCTTCATCTCATCTCTTTGAACTTCATGAATAATAGATTGTCCTATCTCAGGGACTAATACAAGCTTTATCTTATCCCCTCGTGCTTTCTTATCATGATTGATGGCTTCATAGAGTTTCTCTTCATTCCACTCCTCATAAGACACTGGTAATTCATATTTTATGAGCATTTGCTTTATTTGCTCAGTCAGTCCTTCAGCAGTCAAGCCTTTTTCTTCTGCTTTTTTAGAGAGAGCAACCATACCTATAGCAACTGCTTCTCCGTGCATGATTGTACCATATCCTGCTGTGCTTTCAAGAGCATGACCGATGGTATGACCGAAATTAAGTGTCAAACGTCTTCCATTATCCAGCTCGTCTGCAATTACAGCCTCAGCCTTGACCTGACACGAAGCATAGATGATTGCTTCTATATGATTAGCCAAAATGTCATCCATATTTTTTGCTTGTTCAAGGCGTTGCCAAAGATTTTTATCGTTGATAAGGGCACACTTGATGACCTCTCCCATCCCCTCAATAAGTAAGCGTCTGTCTAGCGTTTGTAAAAGTTCAGGGTCAATCAGCACACCATCCGGTTGCCAAAAGCTTCCTATCATGTTCTTTGCCTTATCCGTATTGACCCCTGTCTTACCACCGATAGAGGAATCC
>WREM01000135.1 GCA_009779335.1 Streptococcaceae bacterium
TTCTTTAAATAAATGGAGGAAAATATGTTTTCAAATATAAAAGAACTGATTGAGGAATCAGAAAAACACCCTTCTGTAGCTGAGATGATGATTACTACAGAAATGGAGCAAACAGGCCGTGAGCGTGAAGAAGTAATAAATATCATGGAACGCAACCTTATTACGATGAAATATTCTATTGGAGAAGGTCTTAAGGGCGAAAAATCCATCACGGGTTTAACCGGTGGAGATGGAAAGAAAATGGATGAGTACATCAAATCAGGTAAAGGGCTTAGTGGAGATATTGTCCTAAACTCTGTGCGTAATGCTGTAGCGGTCAACGAAGTCAATGCTCAAATGGGTTTGATTTGTGCGACGCCGACGGCAGGTTCGGCAGGGACATTACCGGGAGTCCTCTTTGCAGCAGTGGAAAAATTGAACTTAACACATGAGCAACAAGTAGATTTTATGTTTACTGCGGGAGCTTTTGGGTTAGCAATCGCAAATAACGCAACTATTGCAGGGGCAGAGGGTGGATGTCAAGCAGAAGTGGGCTCTGCTTCTGCACTTTCATCTGCTGCTTTAGTTATCGCTGCGGGAGGAACTGCTCTTCAAGCTTCGTATGCTGTTGCACTTACCTTGCAAAATATGCTTGGACTCATTTGTGACCCTGTAGCTGGTCTAGTTGAAATCCCTTGCGTTCATCGCAATGCCTTGGGTTCTTCTCAGGCTTTTATCTCAGCGGATATGGCATTAGCAGGGATTGAGACAGCTATCCCTGCCGATGAGGTCGTCACTACCATGTATCAAGTTGGTAAAAACTTGCCTTCTATGTATAGAGAAACGGCAGAAGGCGGACTTGCAACTACACCAACAGGACGTCGTATCATGGAAGAAGTCTTTGGAGTACCAGCGTCAGTATAATTAAGTATGAAGCATACTTTTTTATTTGACTTTATAAGTTTACAGATGTAAACTTATAGTAAAGAAAGTTCTTATAGAGAAGGAGTCGCATGAAAACAGAATTAAATATATCGAATGCAGAATGGATAATTATGCGGATCATCTGGTCTTTGGGACAAGCACGGGCCGATGAGATTGAACATCAAATTCCTGAATCTTCTGAATGGTCTTTAGCAACCATCAAAACTTTGCTGGGGCGATTGGTTAAGAAGGAGATGCTTTATACAGAGAAAGAAGGACGAAAATTTATCTATAAACCACTCATCGAAGAATGTCAGGCTATTCAGCTGATGGGGGAGAATCTTTTGTCGAAAGTATGTGCGACCAAACAAGTTTTAATTCTTGAAAAAATGATAGAATTGGCAACGTTAACAGAGGAAGAAACCATAAGGCTCAGCCACCTACTCAAACATAAAACAACAACAGAAGATATGGAATGTACTTGTCTGGAAAATAAAAATTCATGTATCTGCACACACGAAAAATAAGGAGAAAATAATATGGCAAATAAAACATCATTAAAGATAGAGGGTATGACTTGTGAGCATTGTGCTATGAAAGTTACGAAAGCATTAGAAGAGGTGTCTGGAGTACAATCGGTTAAGGTCAATCTAAAAAAGAATCAAGCTACAGTCAAACATGATGAAAATGCAACAACTGCTCTCATGTCTGAAGCGGTTAATCAAGCAGGTTATAAAGTAATTGAATAGAAAAGTCTCAGAGGAGATTTTTATTAAGAAAATAATGTTTGCGTTTGTAAATGAAGGGTGTGAGATATGAGAACTCAATCTTTTGTAATCACGGGGATGACTTGTGCCAACTGTGTTAATACAGTATCTAAAACATTAAATCAGTCAGAACAGGTCATAGAAGCAACGGTTAATTTGGCTACAGAAAGAGCCAAAGTATCTGTCGAAGATGGAATGAGTGATAGGGAGATTATTGGACTTGTTGAAAGTGCAGGATATGGTGCTATTGTCAATGACAAGGCACATCAAGAAAAAATACTTCAAGAACAGGAAACCTATAGTCGTAGATTGATGCTCTCTTTTTGGACATCTGTGATTTTGACTTTACCTGTACTTTTAGCTATGGGTGGGCGAATCATGGGGATACATACTTTTGATCTTTTTCATCAACCATTAGTACAGTTGCTACTTGCAACTCCTGTTCAGTTTATTATTGGAAGTCGTTTCTATCGTGGGGCCTTTCATGCTTTAAAGAGTAAATCAGCAAATATGGATGTTTTGGTTGCTCTAGGGACAAGTGTTGCTTATTTTTCAAGTCTAATTTTGGCTGTGACTATGGGTAATATGTCTGCTCTCAACTTTGAATCTTCTATGGTTATCATTACTTTAGTCCTCATGGGGAAAGTTCTTGAACATCATGCAAAAGATAAGACAAATCAGGCTATTCAATCCCTCATGTCCAATCGTGAAAGCAGTGTTAATACCCTATCAGGTATAAAAAGAATTGAAGATGTGCAGGTAGGAGAAAGCATCCATATTCTTGCAGGAGAAAAAGTGCCCTTAGACGTTGAAATTGAGCGAGGACAGGCGTTATTTGATGAATCTGCATTAACTGGAGAGGACCTTCCGATATCAAAGGAAGAAGGAGATACTGTTTTTGAAGGAGCTGTTAATCTGGACGGTGAAATCATTGCCCGAGTTCTACATCATGCTGATGATTCAACTGTTGCACGGATGACAGAGTTGATGGCTGAAGCTCAAGGAATAAAACCTAACATTCAAAAATTAGCAGACAAGATTTCATCAATATTTGTACCAGCAGTATTGATGATTGCTTTACTCACATTTATCATTACTTGGCTAATAACGAGTAATTTATTGACCGCTATCATGCACGCAGTGGCAACATTGGTTATCGCTTGCCCTTGTGCATTGGGACTAGCAACACCGACTGCAATTATTTCAGGGACGGGTCTTGCAGCCAAAAATGGACTTCTGATAAAAAATATCAATGCCTTAGAATTGGCAAAAGATATAAAAACTGTATATTTTGATAAGACAGGGACACTGACGAGTGGAGAATTTATTCTTGATGATTTTGAAGGGACAGATTCAAGTTTTCAGATTTTAGCCAGCTTAGAGGAAAAATCTAATCATCCTCTAGCCAAGATTATTAAAGCGGAACATACTTTATCTGTTAAAAATATCAAAGAAATTTCAGGGCAAGGCTTATCAGGAATTATTGAGGGAAA
>WREM01000136.1 GCA_009779335.1 Streptococcaceae bacterium
ATCGTTTAATCCTTCGCCTTCTGCTTTTTCTCCACAGTCTAAACATTCATAATATTCCATTTCATTTTCCTATCTATTATCGTTCACAAATTTATCTAATATGTCTGCAATTTCGCTCTGGCTGGTTGCTTGATTGACAGCCACTTTTACTTTGGCAGCTCGTGGTGTTCCTTTGAGGTAATAAGCAGCGTGTTGGCGAAATTCTCGTGAGGCCAGATTGTCGCCTTTTAATTCAACTAGGCGTTGTAAATGTAATTTAGCAGTTTCTACCTTTTCAGCAATAGAGGGTTCATCTAGGAGTTGTCCTGTTTCAAAGAAATGTTTGGTGCGATGAAGCGTCCAAGGATTTCCAAGAGCGGCACGACCTATCATAACGGCTGTTACACCTGTTTCATCAATCATTTGTTTGGCATCTTCGGGTGTGCGAACATCTCCATTTCCAATGACTGGGATGTTGACAGCATCAGTTAATTTATCTAGCCAGTGCCAATTTTTTTTAGCCTCTCCTTCGTATTGCTGGGCACGGGTGCGAGCGTGCATAGCAAGAGCAGAAGCTCCCCCAGCTTCAATGGCTTTAGCATTTTCAACAGCAAAAAGATGATCCGCATCCCAACCCATTCGGATTTTAACGGTTAATGGTAAATCAATCGCTGATGAAACAGCTTTAACAACATCATGGACCTTATCGGGATCAAGGAGAAGACGAGAACCTGCTTCATTTTTTGTGACTTTAGGGACAGGGCAACCCATATTAATATCAATAATATCAGCCACAGTATTCTCTTGTACAAACTTTGCTGCTTGGACAAGCGTGTCAATTTCACCACCAAAAATCTGCATAGATAGAGGGTGAGGAACACCTTCAAAATCCATCATATCTAGTGTTTTTTTATTGCGGTGTTCAATACCCTTGTCCGAAATCATCTCTGTGACCACAAGTCCTGCACCAAATTCTTTGGCAGTGGTTAGAAAGGCTTTATTATTGATTCCAGCCATAGGAGCAAGGATGATGCGATTTTCAATTTCAACAGTTCCAATTTTCCAAGAGCCAGTATATTCTGTGTTTTTCATCATTTATTCCTTGTTGTTGAGTATTAAAGCATTCAATTCTTTTTCTGTGAACTCGTATTTTTTATTGCAGAACTGACAAATAATCTCAGCACCATGATCTTCTTCAATCATTGTTGTAATTTCTTTATTTCCAAGACCAGTTATCCCTTGAGCGAATCGGTCTTTTGAACAATCACATTCAAAACTAAGGGGAGATTGGTCAAGGATTTTGTATTCCATATTGCCGTAAATTGCTTTAAGCATATTTTCTAAAGGTTGATCTGACTCTAGGATAGAAGATAGTCCGGGCATGCCTTTAATGTTAGCTTCCATTTGAGTGATTTCTTCTTCAGTTGCATCAGGTAAAGCTTGCAACATGAAAGCACCAGCAATTTTTACTGAATCATGTTCAGGGTTGAGTAAAACGTTCATCCCTACAGATGAGGGTGTTTGCTCACTTGACAAGAAATACCAAGCTAAATCTTCACCAATTTCTCCTGTGATGAGATTGACCTGCCCTGAGTAAGGATTACCTAGTCCCATGTCCTTGACGACTACTAGAAATCCATTTCCAATAAATGGAGCGACCAGCACTTCCCCTGTGGAAGCTTTTTTGTAGTCAATATCTGTATTTTGCACATAACCTTTGACCTGCCCTTGGGTATTTGCCACAGCAACAATAGCCCCCATGGCACCATCGCCCAATACTTTTACTGTGATTTTTGTATCCCCTTTTTCATTTGCAGCAAGAATCTGAGCTGCCATGAGTGTTCGTCCGAGAGCAACAGTAGAAGAGGGCATGGAATCATGCTTGATTTGTGCTTGGCTAACTGTTTGAGTGGAATCAAGAGCAAAAGCCCGAAAATGTCCATTTGTCGAAATTGATTTTAGAATTCTATCCATTTCTTTATTTTATCATAAAGGCTGTTTTACTCAATGATTTGTATATTATTTTGATAAACATTAAAAAAATATTAAAATAAGATTATAAAATGTGATTCAGAAAGGAATTCGTATTATGATTGAAAAAATGAAAAAATTTTTTAGAAATAGAAAAAAATTATCTCTGATTATTATTACTTCTAGTCTCTTACTCATTGTTGGTGGAGGTTTTGTTCTTAACCATCAACTTACCTCCAATCAAGTAGATGCTCAAGATACAGAACATGTATTACCAGAGATATACGAAGAGGATAATTATTCGACTAATGAGGAAGAAGAGAGTTATGTTGAACAAGCTCAAGAACTCGCAGAAGAACCAGTGGCTTCATCCGTAGTACAAGAGAACGTAACACCCACTGCCCCAACACAACCCGCTTCGCCTCAGAATCCAGCTCCAACAACTCCTCAAAGCCCTGTTCCTCCACAACCATTACGTCAACGTATTGTTATCAGCGGACAGACATTTGTCTATGCAGATGGAGGGCGTGCTAATGGGCAAGCGATTATTGATGCCAATCATAATATGATTTCGACATGGGGAGGAACGCAAGTTTTGAGTGTCAATGATGGATTATCTACACATTTAATTGGACATAATCCCGGTGTATTTTCTATTTTATTCAGCCAACATGTAGGTTCACCTATAACAGTATTTGATTCAACAGGAGCTAGCCGTATATATCATGTGACAGAAATTGCTCGTGTAGATGATTTTGCCATGACTTTGACTAATCCTCCAAGAAACTATTGGGATCGTATTACAGGTGTGGGAGGTCGTGAGCAAATCGTTTTACAGACTTGTATCACAGACACAACCAATCTTATCCTATTTGCTAATTAATATTAGGAAAGGGTAACAGTTGTAAACCAGTGCTTCTTATGGTATGATATAATCTGAACATAATTTTATTAATGAATTATAGGTATGATTAAAAAAATGAAGAGAAAAAATAAGATAGCAATCGGGGCATCGGTCCTTGCTATGACAGCTTTTGGGGGAGTGAAAGCTCAGGCATTATCTGTAACAGATATTGCAAATGTGGCAGCTCCAGTAGCTGATGAGTATAATCTTTATCCTTCTGTGATGATTGCACAAGGTATTTTAGAGTCTGCAAATGGAACAAGTGGACTTGCAAATAACTACAATAATATTTTTGGTGTCAA
>WREM01000137.1 GCA_009779335.1 Streptococcaceae bacterium
AGTCTTTGAAGGGTTTTTCATCTTATCTGAATTGACAGGGAGGAAAGAAAATCCAGTAAAAAAGAAGAAAACTGTTCCATAGGCTGAGATAAATCCTTGAATAGGGCTAATCCGAGATAAATAGGCAGGCATTTGAAAGTTTGCCCCTTTCATTAACCATGCACATGTCCCAATAAGTACAATCACAATCAAAACCTTAACCATAGAGGTTAGATTTTCCAATCGGGCTAGGGCTGATGCCCCAAAGAAACTGACAACAGCTAAAAGAGCTAAAATAATAACACCTATTACCCTGACATCAATGTGTGGAGCGATCATCTTCATAGCAGTCAATAGAGCGGATACTTCTGTTGCCAATGTCACCACACCTAACATCCATGTCAAAATCCCGATGATAAATCCTGCAAAAGGGCCAAAGGTATTTTTGACATAAATGAATGCACCTCCACGTTCAGGATAGACACTACTCATATTGGCATAAGAATAGGCAATGACTAGAATAGAAAGACCTGCAAGCAGAATGGCAAGCAAGCTCCAAACTCCTGAATCTTTATAAATCTTCCCTGAAAGTAAGAAAATACCAGAACCAATAATTGAGTTAATCCCCAATAAAAACACAGCAAAAGGGGACAATAATTTTTCATTTTTCATATCTATTTAATTATAACAGATATAAGAAAAAAGAGTATTTCTACTCTTTTGTTATTAATCCTCTGAGCTGTGTGGTACAGCTTGATTATTATCTCCATCACGTGTTGGAAATTGGTTGAGGATGAATACTACAATTGGCAAACCAAAATAGAAGAAGATGAATGCCCAATGGAAGTCTGCATCACGTAAACGACGCACTTGTAAAGCCAATAAAGGAAGAATATTAGCCAACATCCAAATGGCTAAAATAATAATCCCAATAACAAATATCGGTGAAATATCTCCCGGTTGAACAGAATAGGCTGTTGCCCCTGTTGCTGCATCTGCTCCAGTGAAATTACTTGCTCTACTCACTACAGAATACATGAATTGTCCATATCCAATCATAAATGGAATTTCTAAAACAAAAGTAACAATAGCATTGCAAAGAACTACCCACCAATAATCTGAACGTGTTGAACGTCCTTTGAAGTCGACATACCCTGCCCAGTATTTTTTATAAGCGTTAATCATAATAATTTTCTCTCTTTCTTAATTTCCTTTTATGCTTGCATGAATGCAAAGTATTGCTCCTCAGGGGTAGCAAAGTAAAAGGATTGTTTGCCCATATGCTCTTGAATGTCGCTGACCACAGACGCTCCAGAATTTTTTGCTTTTTCATGAATTTCTTCAATGTTATCTACAGTAAAGAGAAGCGAAGGTTTATCATCTGCCACTTCTGGTGAAGTGCTACGAATGAACTCAATATCCCAAAGTTGCAAGCGAGCATTTCCTTCAACAAGAGGGGCAAGGATAACCGTGTCAGATTCCCCTACCTTTTCACGATGAAGCTCAGCAAGACCAATGGCTTTAAAAATACTAGCAATGCTGTTGACATCTTTAACGTAAAGATTGGTACACATATTAAAAGTCATATTTTTCTCCTTTCTTGTTACAATCTCCTTACATTATAACATATTATTCATTCTAAACTTTCTAAACTTTGTACTTGGGCATATCTAGTCTTGCTTGTGGTATAATTTTAAGAAAGAAAGTTAAAGGAATAATTATATGACTACAAAACCAACTATACTTACTGGAGATCGTCCAACAGGTAAACTTCATATCGGACACTATGTCGGATCACTTAAAAATCGGGTGCTTTTACAAAATACCGGCGACTATAATATGTTTGTCTTTTTAGCCGATCAACAAGCGTTGACTGACCATGCCAAAGAACCTGAAAAAATCATTGAATCCGTAGGACAAGTCGCTCTGGATTATCTAGCAGTCGGATTAGACCCTCATTTATCAACTATTTTCATCCAATCTCAAGTGCCTGAATTGGCTGAACTTTCTATGTATTATATGAACTTGGTTTCATTAGCTCGTCTTGAACGTAACCCAACAGTCAAAACAGAAATTGCACAGAAAGGCTTTGGAGAATCAATTCCTGCGGGATTTCTCGTCTATCCTGTGGCACAAGCTGCTGACATCACTGCTTTCAAAGCCACTCATGTTCCTGTAGGGACAGACCAAAAGCCTATGATTGAGCAAACTCGTGAAATCGTGCGTTCATTCAACTCTGCCTATAACTGTGATGTACTTGTTGAACCTGAAGGTGTCTATCCTGAAAATGAATCTGCTGGACGATTGCAAGGTTTAGATGGTAACGCTAAAATGTCTAAATCATTGAATAATGGTATCTTCCTTGCTGATGATATGGATACTTTAACTAAAAAAGTCAAATCTATGTACACCGATCCTACGCATATCAAGGTTGAAGACCCCGGGAAAATTGACGGTAATATGGTCTTTCATTACCTTGATGTCTTCGGTCGTCCTGAAGACCAAGCAGATATACTTGCCATGAAAGAACACTATCAAGCAGGTGGTCTAGGTGATATGAAAACCAAACTTTATCTTCTTGATATTCTTGACCGTGAGCTTTCACCTATTCGTGAACGTCGCATTGAATTATCTCAAGACATGGGAGCGGTCTATGATATGCTCAAAATTGGATCTGAAAAAGCTCAAGCAGTCGCTGCTGACACATTAGACCAAGTCAAAAAAGCCATGGGAATCAATTATTTTGGATAAAAGAAAAGCTCTACTTAACTTTGCATTTATCGCTTATTTGCTCTTTCTCATCTGGGGAATCCTATTCAAGTTCAATATCGGACATACACTCTTGCGACTGTCTTATCCCGGAGACTTTAGAACACTTAACTTTATCCCCTTTGCTGCATCGGGGGGACCTGCAGAAATACTTTTCAATGTATTGATTTTCATTCCTTTTGGGTTATTTTTAGACATGGTAAGAGAAAAAAGTTCATTCTTATTTAACTTGTGTCTTGTCTTACTTCTTAGTTTAAGTTTTGAAACCTTGCAGTACATATTTGCTATTGGAGCCAGTGATATTACAGATGTCATCACAAATACAACAGGTGGGTTGATTGGACTTACTCTCTGTCGCATTACTCAGAAAAAGAGC
>WREM01000138.1 GCA_009779335.1 Streptococcaceae bacterium
ACACAGACAGGGACTAATTTCCGACTTAAAGGAAAAGGGGCTCCCAAACTTCGTGGCTCAGGAAATGGAGATCAGCACGTGGTTGTAAATATTGTTACCCCTAAAAAACTCAACAACGAGCAAAAAGAAGCACTCCAAGCCTTTGCCCAAGCCAGTGGTCATAATCTAAAAAGTGAGAAAAAAGGATTATTTAAATAACACAAAAAGGTAGAATATGAAAGATAAAATTAAAGAAAAAGCTCAACTCTATTTTGAGCTTAGTGATACAGCGAATATAAATGTTAAAGATTTCAATAAAATAATTTCATTATTTGCTGAAGATGCTTCTATTATTTCTGGTCTATCTGAGAATGTAAATGGGAAAGAAGAAATAATTCAATTTTTCAAACAATTTTTCACTAGGAATAAAGAACTTAAACATTTTTTCAATGTTCATTTCAAAAATGAACAGGTATATGTAGATTGGGCAGTTGCTGGTAGAAATATCGAAGGTAATGTCTTTTCTTTGCAAGGGAGAGATGATTTTGAATTTGATAGTAACAATAAAATAAAGAAATTGATTGTAAATATAACATGAACATCAACAACTATAAACCTGATTTTTTACTTGAAGCTGTCTATAATTTAGATATTGACAGTCTAAAAAAGCATGATATACGGGCTGTTATGGTGGATTTGGATAATACACTTATCGCATGGAATAACCCTGATGGGACACCACAGTTGCGTGAATGGCTTAAGATCATGAAGGAAAACAAGATTAAAATTATTGTTGTCTCTAACAATAAGAGAGAGCGTGTGGCTCGAGCTGTTGAGATATTTGATGTCGATTTCATTTCTCGTGCAATGAAGCCTTTTGCATGGGGAATTAACAAGGCCCTTAATAAATTAGAAGAAGACAAGGTACATGTGGTCATGGTTGGAGATCAGCTAATGACAGACATTCGAGCTGCACATCGTGCAGGTGTACGTTCGATTTTAGTTAGACCTCTGGTTCAGTCAGATGCGTGGAATACTAAATTCAACCGTTGGCGTGAACGTCGGGTATGGATAGAGATAATCAAAAAAGATGGGAAACCTAAATGGGAAACCGCACTGTAAAGCACTGTAAACCTGTGGAAAACCCAAGAAACAGGATAAAATAAGTAAAAAACAACTACTTTTCCACCTTTTTAACATACTTATTCACAGAAATGTGGAAAAAGAAAAATCCCTGAGGGGATTTTTTATTTATTTTCGTTTTCTTTGTACCATAAATCAGGTTGCCATATCCACGAACATCCTTCTTTTTCAAGAAGTTGAAAGGCTTGTTCAGGCCCCATAGAACCTGCAAGATAAGTCGGAATTTGAGAAGGATGACTGTCCCACGCTTGTCGAATGACATCAATTAACTCCCAAGAACGAGCGACTTCCTCCCAGTGAGAGAAATTAGTCCCGTCTCCATTAAGGACATCAAGGATAAGTTTTTCATAAGCTTCTGGAGAATTCCCTAGAACAGCTGAGTCATGGCGATATTCTAACTTCAATGGAGAAACATCAAAACCATTTCCGACTTCTTTACCGTTAAGCGAGAGAGAGAAGCCTTCAGTAGGTTGGATATAGAGGGTAAGAATATTTTCTGCCAGTGTCTTGTTGAAAATATTGTTTTTATCTTGTTTAAAGATGATATTGATGCGTGTGCCTTTTTCAGTCAAACGTTTACCAGATCGTACATAGAAAGGAACACCTGACCAGCGGTCATTTTCAATGAGGAATTTACCTGCGACAAAGGTCTCAGTCGTAGAATTGGGGGCGACGTTAGGTTCATCATGATAAGAAATATAGTCTTTCCCATTAAATTGATTGGCTATATATTGGCCGGGAATGAATGCTTTAAGAGCTTCTTCTCTTGTATATTTCTTAATGGCTTGGAGGGCATTGACTTTTTCCTTGAGAATTTCTTCTTCTGTAAATGCAGCTGGTTTTTCCATAGCAAGCAAGGAAAGGACCTGAAGCACATGGTTTTGAATCATGTCTTTCAATGCACCAGAGGTTTCATAATAACCACCACGGTCTTCAACACCGATAGCTTCAGCAAAAGTAATCTGGATGTTGTCAATATGACGATTGTTCCATAGAGATTCAAACATTGTGTTGGCGAATCGTACAGCAGAAACAGACTGAATCATCTCTTTTCCTAAATAGTGGTCAATGCGGAAAATTTGATTTTCGTTAAAGACTTGTCCTAGGGAATCGTTCAATGCTTTGGCAGAATCATAATCTGTCCCGAAAGGTTTTTCAATAATGACCCGTTCAAATCCTTTTCCTGTCAATATACCTTGCTCTTGAAGTTGATTAGCAATAATTGAGAAAAACTGTGGAGCCATAGCCAGATAAAAAACTTGATTATCGGCTGTCTGATATTGAGCTTTAAGTTCTTGTCCAAGATTTTTCAATGTTTGATAGTGTTCAGCATCAGTAACATCATGACTTTGATAGTAGAAATGACTGATGAATTGATTGACCTTTTCTTCATTGTCAACTAAGTTTACAATAGAGGCTTTCACAATATCACGATAAAATTCATTGGTCCATTCTCTGCGGGCAGTGCCGATAACAGCAAAATGTTCAGCTAGTTGTCCTCGTAAGTAGAGGCGGAAAAGTGAAGGGTAAAGTTTGCGTTGAGCTAAGTCTCCGGTTGCCCCAAAAATAGTAAAGAGGACCTGTTTACTCTCTGTCATAGTAATGTTTCTCCTTTGGTTTACATGGGTGTAAACTTTATTTACATAAGAAATTAAGATGGTTTCAGATAATTCTGATTGAATAATGCCATTATAGCATATTTTAAGGCGAGAAATTGAATAGAGACTTGACAATTTAGAGGAATAGGTGGACAATAGGAAGGAAAGATAAAGGAGAGATACAATGACAAAAATTGGATTTATTGGAACAGGAGTCATGGGTTCAGCAATGGCTGGACATCTAATGAAAGCAGGACATGAGCTTTATGTTTATAACCGTACAGCTTCAAAGACAGATGATTTGGTGGCAAAAGGTGCAACTTATTGTCCTACCCCAAAAGAAATAGCAGAGCAAACAGAAATTATTTTTTCAATAGTGGGTTATCCTGCA
>WREM01000139.1 GCA_009779335.1 Streptococcaceae bacterium
CAAACCTGCAATAATCCAAGTAATATAGGTTTTTCCAATACTTTGACCTTTTGGGAGATAGAATATCACTAGGAAGAGGGGAATCATGAAGATACGTAAAATAGTGAGTTGATTAGGTAATTTTTCTTTTTTCATTCTCTTATTTAATTTCTAAATTTATTGTCGCTGGTTGTCCTGCAGGGATACTGGATAAATCAACTTTTTGATTGGCAATGGTTAATGTGAGCCCTTGACTTGAACCAATAGAGATGACTGCTGTTTTGGCTTCTTTATTGATTGTTACCGTTTTAGAAGTTGTTGTCGTATCTAAGGTTATCCCTGCAGCTGCCAAATCTGAATTGGTCACGCTAATCCATGAGGAAGCAGTTGAGTTAAGTTGAAAGATTGCTTGGACAGGTTGTGTCGCATTGCTTATGCTGACGGTTAGGTTTGTTCCTGTACCTGTGGTTGTAACTTTTGTTTGAGATGAGCTTATGATTTCTGAACTTGAGGTTGTAGATATTGGTGTGGAAGATACGACTGAGGTTTGTGTCGCATTATCTTGAATAAAGTTTGTATCGTTTGAACGATTAAGAAAGACAATAGCTCCAACTCCCACAAGAATAGCAACTGCTACACAGGATAAGATAATAATGGGGAGATAATATCGCCAGTTCTTTTCTTGTACAACTTCTTCCTCTATACGTTCACTTGGCTTTACAAAGCGATATTCGGATGTAGGGTCTTTTTCAAGTGTGGTCAATCCTGTTCCTGCTTCATGAGCAAGCAACAAATCTGTCGCATCTAAACCTAGTTTTTCTGCATATTGCTTAAGATAGGCTTTAACATAGAACTCACCCGGAAAGGCACTGTAATCATCCATTTCTAAGGCAACAATATAGAGCTTTTGGACATTCGTTCGTGCTTCTGCCTCACTGAGATTAAAACCTAACTCTGTGCGTCGTGCTTTTAATATTTGACCGATTGATTGTTCAGACATTTCTCTCCTTTCAATAGTATTCTAGCCCGTGGAATTTTTACTATTTCTGTTCGTTATTATTTTGTTTTGGCACAAGGGTATATTCAACCTCTTGCATTTCTTTGATAAATTTTTCTGCATGTTTCTTGATTTTTTCGATGGTAAGGGTTGATAACAATTCAGGTAAATCAAAGAAATTCAGTTCTTTATAAAGATTGGATGAAAATTGATTGGCAATATATTCTAAAGAATTGAGAGATTTATAGTATTCACCTATGTTTTCACGCTTAATCAATTCTAAATGTGCTTCATTCAATTCTTCATCTATTTTATAATTTTTTAAGGCTTCTTTCAAGAGTTGAGCAAGTTTTTCTGGTTGATCTGTATCTCCCGTCAGATAGACATAATGAAACTGCCTATCTAAGTCAAATCCATAACCAAAAGAATCATCAATTATCCCTGAGTTATACAAATCTTCATAGCGTTGACTGGTTTTTCCAAAGATTAAGTCAAGTAAAAACTGAATAGATAGCTTATATTCTACTAATTCTCGTGCATTTTCTGATAATTGATCCTCGCCACGAAAGCCTAATGCTAGCTTTGGAGAAGCCACGTCAAATTCTAAATGAGCTTTCGTATGGGGCTGAGAAGCTTCTATGGGTTGGCGTTTGATTTCATCTGATGATTCAAATTTTTTCTTTGCTTGATTGGCTTTGACAAATTCAGACATCTCTTCTACATCAAAAGGCCCAGTTACAAAGAGATTCATATTTGAAGGATGATAAAAAGTATAATAATTTTTATAAAGAGCTTCAGCTGTAATGGCTTTGATGGATTTTACTGTTCCTGCAATATCAGAGGCTAGAGGAGAATCAGGGTAGAGATGAGCAAGCAACCCTGAATAGAGTCTCCAGTCGCTGTCATCTTGATACATTTGAATTTCTTGATCTATGATAGACTGCTCTTTTTCTACATTTTCATCTGTAAAATAAGGATCCTGCACGAAATTCAGTAATAATTCTACACAAGGGTAGATATTGTCCTGTGTAGCGAACAGATAAGAGGTACGAGTGAAGCTTGTGAACGCATTTGTTTGAGCTCCCAAAGCACCAAATTGATACATGACATCTCCGTCTTTTTTTTCAAAAAGTTTATGCTCCAAAAAATGAGCAATCCCTTCTGGAAATGTCTGTGTTTGATTTTCTCCCATTGGAGTGAAGCTTGTGTCTAACGAACCAAAATTAGTCGTAAATAACCCAAAGGTGCGATTATAATCAGGTTTGGGTAAATAGTAAACCGTCAATCCATTATCCAAGACTTCTGTATAAAGCTCTTCTCCAGCTTGAGCGTATGTTTTTTTCTGCATTTTATTCTTCCTCGTTCAACTGACCACGCATGAAATATCGAGCCTGCAAAATCAGTCCTTGTGCTACTTTGACAATGTCTTCCTTGGTCGTGTTTTCTACCGCAGACAAAAATTCTTGTTCTTCAAGGAAAGCTTCTGGTAGCATAGATTTAATGAATGCTTGTTCAACCAAATTAGCTTGAGAATCCTTACTCATAAGGTATCCAGACTTAAGCATGAGTTTTGTATCCTCTAACTCTTGTTGAGTGAAATCACCCTCCTGCATAGCTTTAACCTGTTCCATAGTCAGACTTAAAGCCTCATCATAATTCTTAGCATCAATCCCTATGGCGATGACAAATACTCCTGTAAATGAATCAAAGGATGATGACGCAGAGTAAGCCAGACTCGCCTTTTCACGCACATTAACAAAAAGTTTAGAATGTGCAAAACCTCCCAAAAGTCCATTCATGAGCTGCAAAGCAAGATAATTATCTGATCCGTATGGCACAGAATGAGAAAATGCCAACTGCAGAATAGATTGTGCGACCTCTTTATTTTCTGTCTTTTCTTTAACTTTGGACACCTCAGGCTGACTATAAAAAATCTCTGCCTTATTCTCACGATTTTCAAAATCAAATTCTTGGAATAATGCTGATACTTCTTGCTCTTCCACATCTCCAGATACAATGACATCAATGGCATTGGTCTTCAACATTTCTTGATAATAATCATAGACAGATTGAGGGGTCTCTGCTTGGAGTAACTCTACAGAAGAAACGCCTGCC
>WREM01000140.1 GCA_009779335.1 Streptococcaceae bacterium
ATTGACTTGTTAGATGAATCAGGTTCTAAGAAGAATTTAACACTAAAACTGATTGACCCCGAAGACATTAAATCTCGTATTGATAAGGCGGAGCTCGAAAAAGCTCACGCCATGCAGGC
Organism: Streptococcaceae bacterium; assembly: GCA_009779335.1. Lineage (GTDB taxonomy): Bacteria > Bacillota > Bacilli > Lactobacillales > Streptococcaceae > Lactococcus. The sequence continues at coordinate 120 of WREM01000140.1, forward strand.
AGAGGATTTTGAAAAAGCCGCTCATTTCCGTGATCAAGTAGCTAAGCTCAAAGCACTCATGAATCAGGAAATCACAGACGAAGAAACACCAATCATTACAGAAAAAGACATTGAAGCTATTGTGGAACAGAAAACTCATATTCCTGTGGGTGATCTGAAGGAAAAAGAACAAACTCAATTAATCAACTTAGCAGATGATTTGAAAGCCCATGTCATTGGTCAAAATCGAGCAGTAGATAAGATTGCTAAGGCTGTTCGTCGTTCTCGTGTCGGGCTCGGGAAACCTAATCGCCCTATTGGGTCCTTCCTGTTTGTTGGACCTACTGGGGTAGGTAAGACTGAACTAGCAAAACAACTTGCTGTAGAACTCTTTGGTTCTAGTGATTCTATGATTCGCTTTGATATGTCGGAATACATGGAAAAACATAGTGTAGCCAAGCTCATTGGAGCTCCTCCGGGATATGTAGGCTATGATGAAGCGGGTCAGTTAACAGAACGTGTCCGTCGTAATCCTTATAGCTTAATTTTGCTTGATGAAGTTGAAAAAGCCCACCCTGATGTTATGCATATGTTCTTGCAAATATTAGAGGATGGACGCTTGACAGATGCTCAAGGTCGCACCGTTTCTTTCAAGGATGCCATCATCATCATGACGTCTAATGCAGGAACAGGAAAGTCTGAAGCAAATGTCGGATTTGGTGCAGCACATGAAGGGCGTACCAATTCTGTCTTAGACGAATTGGGGAATTTCTTTAGTCCAGAGTTCATGAATCGCTTTGATGGGATCATCGAATTTTCAGAACTTTCAAAAGAAAATCTGCTTAAGATTGTTGAACTCATGCTCAATGAAGTCAATGAACAAATCGCTATTAACGACATTCATCTAGAAGTAACGGAAGAGGTCAAGGAAAAATTGGTTGATTTGGGTTATGATCCTAAGATGGGAGCCCGGCCATTGCGTCGCACTATTCAGGAACATATCGAAGATGCCATCGCAGATTTCTATATTGAACATCCTGAATACAAGTATCTTCTAGCTGACCTCATTGATGATAAGATAGTGATTTCAAACCAATCTGAATTTCTTGATTCTACTGAAGAAGTTGAGAAAGAACAGGTAGAAGACTAAAAAATTAAAAAGCGCTCACATGAGTGTTTTTTAGTATATATTTGATATAAGTATAGATTGGTGTAGATTTTTGGTACAATAAATTTATGACAAATACAGACATCACGAGAATCGCACATTTTGCTCGGACGCAGGAGATTTTAAAGCGTCATGATTTTACCTTTAAGAAATCTTTCGGGCAAAATTTTCTTACAGACACCAATATTTTACAGAAAATTACCGATACAGCAGAGCTTTCAAAAGAGGTTAATGTGATTGAGATTGGACCGGGGATTGGCTCATTGACACAATTTTTAGCTGAGGAAGCAGCAGAGGTTATGGCGTTTGAGATTGATAGTCGCCTTATCCCTATTCTGGAAGAGACTCTTGAATCCTATGACAATGTGCAAATCATCAATGAAGATGTCCTCAAAACAGACTTGAAATCGCAGATGAAAAAATTCAAAAATCCACAACTGCCTATCAAAGTGGTAGCTAATCTCCCTTACTATATTACGACCCCTATTCTCATGAATCTGATTGAATCTAAGGTTCCCTTTGTAGAGTTTGTAGTCATGATGCAAAAAGAAGTTGCAGATCGAATCTCTGCTGAACCTAATACCAAAGCCTACGGGTCACTCTCTATTGCAGTACAGTATTATATGGAAGCACAAGTTGCATTCGTTGTGCCCCGTACAGTCTTTGTCCCTGCTCCTAATGTGGATTCAGCTATTCTCAAAATGACACGCCGAGCACATCCAGCAGTTGCTGTACAAGACGAAGATTTCTTTTTTAAAGTATCAAAAATGTCTTTTGTCCATCGCCGTAAAACACTCTGGAATAACATGATTTCAGCATTTGGTAAAGACAAGAAAGAACAATTAGAAAAAGCCTTGGAAGAAGCCCAGATTTCACCCTCTATTCGTGGAGAAGCACTCAATATGAAAGAATTTGCACGATTATCTAATGCTTTGATAGGATTGAAATAAATATGAATAAAGAACGTTTTCTAGCATTTACAGATGCAATCATTGCCATTATTGCGACAATCATGGTTTTAGAATTAAGAGTTCCTGAGACAGTGAGTTTAGAAGCTTTGAAAACACTTGCTATACCTTTGTTTGCTTATGCCATAAGCTTTGCTCAGGTTTTGAATGTTTGGTACAATCATCATAATCTTTTCAAACGTGCAGAGCATCTCAATGCTCGTATTTATGCTTATAATGTTTTTATGGTTATTCATCATGAGTCTTTTTCCTTTTGTTACCAGCTGGGTGGGAAGAGAACCCATGGAGGTTTTACCAGAAGTTATCTATTTACTGGTAATTACCTTATGGGCAGGCTCCTTTCATTTGATGGATAGAGAGTTAAGGCGACTTCATCCAGAACTTGGGAGGGAAGAATTAACACATACATTTCCAGCAGGGATACTTTTCAGTATTATTGGAATCAGTTTTGTACTCATTTGGTGTTATCCCCCTATTGGACTTATTGCAGTGCTTATACTTGCAATTTTCTCTTATGTGATTTTACTTAGATCAGCGAATGGAAAGAGTAGGTCGTAAGATATGCCTAGCTTTGAGCAAATCAAAAAATTAATTATTGCAGATGAAGCAAACAAGGAATTTACTGCTAAAGGTTGGCAACCCCTTTATTCTGTGCATAAGGAAGCAAAGATCCTCATTGTTGGACAAGCTCCGGGAATTAAAGCCCAAGAGTCAGGGATTTTTTGGAATGATCCATCAGGAGATAGATTAAGAGAATGGTTAGGTATGAATTGTGAAACCTTTTACCATTCTCGTCAGTTAGC
>WREM01000141.1 GCA_009779335.1 Streptococcaceae bacterium
GAGCTTAAATGCTCCTTCCCATGAGATAGGAACATACTTGTCGGAAGCTTTGTCATAGACCATAGGGTCAGTCAGACGCCCATGATCTTCTAAATCAAAGTCTGTCCAGTTGGCAAGCTCTGTTACAGTATGCTCAGCAAAGAAACTCGGATTAGTACGTTTCTTTGTCATTTCTGCTGTGGCATGCTTGATTCCATTCTCACAAATGTCTAGCATGATTCCTTTGGGATCATTAGGCCATGCACATCCAGGACAGTCAAATCCTGCACAAGGATGATTCATGGTCATCATGGCTTTTGTTCCACGGACCATTTCCTTTTGCTTCCAGATGACTTTCCCAACAGACATAGTTGCACCCCAACCTGCAGCAGCGTGTTTGTATGGTTCATGAGACCATTTTTTCTCTGTATGTGGGCCAAATCCCCCTTGTCGAGGTTCTTCTGTCATGAGTCCAAGAACTGTATTTTTATTTTCCATTGTGTTTTTTCCTTTTATTTACTGTATCTTCCATACCACTACTTGCTCACCTGCTTCTTTGATTGTCCCGTGTGGGATTTCAAAGAAACAATTGGATAAGTACAGGCTGGCTAATTCACTTGATTGTCCATGCCCATGGAGAGCAACAACATTATCTTCAAGCACACCATTCAAGTAACGGTCATATTCATTACGCTTACTGTAAGCACTTTGGAGAACGGCAGTTCCTTTTTTTATCGATGTTTCAGTTCCTTGCATTTTCTTAATCAGGGGTTCTGCAAAGAAATAGAACCCTGTAAAGCAAGCCGATGGATTCCCTGAGAGAGCGACGACTGGAGTCCCATCTAATACAAAGGCTGTCGTCGGCGAACCCGGTCGCATGGCTAACTTATTAAAGAGGAACTGGTCTGATTCTTTGGCTACTTTAGCCATAAAATCAAAATCTCCCACTGACACACCACCCGTTGTGATAATCAAATCTACCTTTTGGGCTAAATCTTTTAAAGTTTGCCAAGTGGATTCAAATTTATCTGCTAATGTTTGCTCTATGATAATATCTGCTCCATTTTCTCGGGCAAGACCTGTAAGCAAAGGGCCATTTGAGTTATAAATCTTTCCTTCTTGGAAGGCTTCTCCGGGTTTTAGAAGTTCTGAACCTGTTGCAATGATTGCCATTTTAGGTTTTTGATAAACCGTAATTTCTTCTCGTCCAAAGGCATTCAGTACAGAAATTGCTCCTGCATTAAGCTTTGTTCCTTTTTTGAGAATAACTTCTCCTTGCTCAACCTCTTCTCCGATTTTTGAGATGTTAGTTGATTTCATGCTTTCAAGGATTTTGACTTTGCCTTCTGAGGTTTGTACTGTCAATTCAATCTTGATGACTTTACCTACTTGGTTTGGAACTTTCGCTCCTGTCATGATACGTACCGCTTGACCTGATTTCATATTTGCATCAAAGGTCTGGCCTGCAGCCACATTCTCTAAGATTTCAAACTCTCGTGGAAAGTCCTGATCATCCTCTGATAAGATACCATAGCCATCATAGCCTGAGCGACGGAAAGCAGGGATAGGAAAAGGAGCTACAACATCTTCTGCTAAATATTGTTCGTGTGATTCATTTACTTTTTTGATTTCTGTTTTTGGAGTAATATCAAGCCCACTAAGTAGGGCTTGTGCCTGCTCCAAAGAAATTGCTTGACGTTCTAGATACATAACTTCATTTTATCAAAAAAACACCTAATATGCTACAATATTAAGATGATTGGAATACTACTTGCTGGGGGCAAATCCACTCGATTTGCTAAAGGAGATAAGGCTCTTTATTTTGATGATGATTTGCAGACGACATGGACTGAAGCCTCTTATAAAAAGCTATCTGCTGTATGCGACCAAGTCATTATTTCTGCCAACACAACCAATAGGACAGAGATTCAAGAGCTTCTCCCTGAGGCAAATCTCATTTTGGATAGCTCAGAATTTACAGACCAAGGCCCATTGTCAGCTCTCTATGCGGTCAGCCAATCTCTAGCTAATGACAAGAAAGAATCCTATGTGATTCTAGCAGTGGATCATCCAGAACTGGAATCAAAAACTCTGCAAGAACTTATTGATACAGGCTCTTGCTATCTGAATGACCAATATACCATTGCTCAGATTAATTTTTCTTTCTCACAAATCAGAGATTTTCTCCTTTCAGGAGAGCGACGATTTAAGAAATTTTTAGAATTGGTGGACGCTCAATCACTAGAAATAACTACCATTAACATTCAAAATCATAATGAAATCTAAGGAGACCTCATGATAGAAATTACATCTCGCATGGAAATTGACGCTAAACCCGAAGAAATTTTCAACGCTTTTGTTGACCCTCAACTTATCGGAAACTTCTGGTTTTCTACTTCTTCTGAGGCTTGGGAAGCAGATAAAGACATCATTCTTACTTATGATGAGTTTGATGCAGAAATCCCTATTCATATCTTGAACATTCGAAAGAATCAGATGATTTCACTTTCGTGGGGGCCTTCCTCTGACGAACGTGCAGTGACTATCACAATAACTCCAAAGGATCATACTACTGTTGTTGAAGTTAAGGAAGTCGGTTTTCAAGAATTTGAAGATATGCTGACTGACCCTACATTATCAGAAGTCCGAACTTACGAGTATGAAAGCATCATCAATCAGCTCATGGGAGGTAAAGCAAGCTGGACTTTTGTCCTCGCTTGTCTCAAGGCCTATTTAGAACATGGGGTAACCACTATCCGTACAGGTTATCTGGGATAAAATTAAAATCACAGCTTGACTGTGATTTTTTATTTCTTCTTTCCAAAATGACTGGCTACTGCTCCACCACCAAACATCTGATAATTCACTTCTATAAATCCTGCTTGATTAAATAATTCTTTGAGTACCTGAGCATCCGGAAAATCTTTTGC
>WREM01000142.1 GCA_009779335.1 Streptococcaceae bacterium
AGAAGATGCCTATACAGATGCTTTAGAAACTGCGGCTATTGAAGCAGCAGTAGAAAATGCAACAATTAAAGAAATTCCTGAAGCTATGATTCACGATGAAGTGCATCGTGCCATGAATGAATTCCTTGGTGGAATGCAACAACAAGGAATTTCTCCTGAAATGTATTACCAAATCACAGGAACAACTGAAGACGATATGCACAAACAATACGAAGCAGATGCTGATAAACGTGTGCGTACTAATCTAGTGATTGAAGCTATTGCTAAAGCTGAAAAATTTGAAGCAACAGATAAAGAAGTAGATGAAGAAATTAAAGATTTAGCGGGTCAATATAACATGCCAGAAGATCAAGTGAAAAATCTTCTTCCACTTGATATGCTCAAACATGATATCGCTATGAAAAAAGCTGTAGATGCAATCACATCATCAGCTAAAGTAGGAAAATAATAAAAAAGGCTCATAGAGTCTTTTTTTTTATAGATGAATGACTCCAAAGATAAGGAGTATCAAGAGCAAGTAGAAGGCTAAAGTAATGAAGAAACTGATTCTCCAAAAAAGCTTAAGAAATCTGCGTAAAGCAAATGATTTGTAGTAAAACAAATCAAGACCCAATAATATAAGTGCCAACCCTGAGATGAAGAAGAAATACCAAGGTAAAAAATTAATATTTCCTAGCCGATGATGAAAGAGAAAAAATCCGACAATCAGCAAAATTGTCCAAACATCAGGTATTTTAAGCTGATGTTTGGTGAGTTTTCTCAATTTAAAGTATTTGAATATAAATATTAAAGCTACAAAGGTCAAGATAAGATATGCAGCAACCAAAATCTTTATGAACATAGCTTTATTATAAGGGTTTCCTTATCTTTTGTAAAGTATAATTATTCTTTAGTTTTAATATCGACAAATTGTCCGTGGACAAATTCAGCCAGTTGGATAGGATTGACCTGCACAGATCGCCCGATTTCTCCGGCAGATACGATAATAAACTCTCTATCTTTGGCTATCTCATCAAAATAAATAGGAAATTTCTTAGTTTGCCAAATACCAATAGGATTGTTAGCCCCATGAATATAACCTGTTGTTTTTTGTAACTCTTTTTGAGCAATCATTTGCACTTTTTTATTGCCAGAGATTTGTGCCAATTTTTTTTCGTTCAAATGTTCGCTTAAAGGTAATATACCGATGAGAGGTCCTGTCTTATCTCCAATGAGTGCTAGAGTCTTATAAATATCTGAATAATCAATACCTTCAGGTAATAGGGAAGTTTCTAAAGCATTCAATGATAATCCTTGATGAGCGATATTTGCCCTGTCTAAAATCTGCTCAACTAAGGTTTTCTTTAATTTTTCTTTCTTACTCATGAGTCTATCCTACCATATTGAACGGGTAATTTCTTAAAGAGGAATGAAAGAAGGAGAGAAGCAACTGTAGCAGTAGCGAGTGCACTCACACCATTCGTGACAAATGAGTAAGGAATGACAGGCCAACCTTTCCAAGCAAATTGTCCCCAAAAGAGAATTCCAGCAATAAAATGGAAGAAATATTTGAAGAATACAGCAATAAAAGTTCCAAGGAAAATCTTTTTTCTAAAAAAGCCAGCAACAGATAAGGCCATAGGAGCAAGCAAGTATTCAAGTACAATCTGAACAAGAATCAAAAATTGACCCTGCCCGAGAACGATAACAAGTATCCCATAAAGCAAATCAGCTATAAGTCCTATTTTTATTCCATGTCTAAAAGTGAGATAAAGTAAAGGAATAACAGCAAATTCTAAATAAAAACTCTGTACAACATTAAGTGTAAAAAGGCTGAGAACAATAGCTAATCCAACCATAAGGGCAATCTCAGTTAATATAATTAATCTTGAATTTGATGACATAAAAAATCTCCTTCGTATTCAACACAAGGAGAGCCTGAAAAGATGTAAAAAGAAAAATCTTTTGTACACATTCCTACGCTGGCATTATCCAGATCAGGTCAGATGGTCATTCTCAGTCTTGCAAAGGCAAAACACCCATTGTGTTGTTGATGTGATATGAACTTATTATAGCACAGAAGCACAGATAGTTCTCATGATTCAGTTCAAATAGTAAATTTCTAGCTTTTTTGATATAATGTAAAAAGTATTTTACACATTAGATAAGGAGATTTCTCATGGAGAACAAAATTCGTCAGTTGCGTCGGGAACAGGGCTTATCACAAGAAGCTGTGGCACACATTGCCCATGTCAGTCGGCAGACCATCAATGCCATTGAAAATGATAAATATGATCCGGAGTTGACCTTGGCCTTTAAGCTAGCAGAAACTCTCAAGACGACGGTAGATGAACTCTTTGACTATCGTTCAAATCAAGCGAAAAGGAAAGAAAATGATGTATTTTGGTGCGAAAAATATAAGTGTGTCTTATGGAAAAAAGCAGGTCTTGAATCAAGTCAGTCTTGAGATTGAAAAAGGAAAAACGACAGCCATCATTGGGGTCAATGGTTCAGGTAAATCTACCTTACTCAAAGCTTTAGGGCGGTTGATGAAAGGTGAAGGGGAGGTCTTCTATCAAGACAAAACCTTATCAGCCTTATCACAGCGAGAAGTTGCACAAATATTGACTCTGTTACCTCAGGGTTTACAAGCTCCTTCTGATATTACAGTGTATGAATTAGTCAGCTTGGGACGCTTTCCTCACCAAAAAATGACTCAGCAACGTTTGTCTGAAGAAGATAAAGAATTTGTAGAATTTGTCATGAAAGAAACTAATATTTGGGAGATGAGGGATAAATATGTTTCTCAACTTTCAGGAGGGCAACAGCAACGTGCATTTATCACTATGATATTGGCTCAGGACAGCGAAATCATCCTTTTAGATGAACCGACTACGTATCTGGACTTGCTTCATCA
>WREM01000143.1 GCA_009779335.1 Streptococcaceae bacterium
ATCCGATACCCCTTTCTTGAAATCTATCTCTGTAAATCTTACTTGCCCCTGATTAGGAAAACCATAGATTTTTGATAGATTCATTGAATTCAAATCACTCTGAAATTGACCTACAGCAGATTTATCAAATTTATTTGTAATATACTGTTTGTCATTTTGGGGCTTTTGTCCGGAAATGAGTTTTATATCAGAAAAATTTGATAAATATGTTTCACTACCATCTAGGTTATAAGCATTTACTATTGTTTCATCATTCTTATCTATGATATTAAAGAACTGATTGACATCTAAAATTACACCGTCAGAGCTATTTGAAACATAATAAGTGTATTTTTGCCCGTATCTAGCGACCTGTTGTGTGTTCAAAACATGAATATAAAAAATAGAAGCTGATAATAAAGCGACTAAAATATAGAAAAATCTAATTATTTTTTTCATAAAGTTGCCCCTGTTTTAATAAATATTGATGTTCAAATTGATTAGAAACCTGTTCACTATGTGTAATCATAATAACCGTTGTCTTAAAATTAGCATTAATTTCTTTTAGCAAATCAATAATTACTTGTGTATTATTACTATCAAGTGAGCCTGTTGGTTCATCCGCAAAAAGTATTTCCTTTTCACAAGCTATAGTACGACCAATAGCAACACGTTGCTTTTCCCCTCCACTCAGTACACTACAAGATTTGTCTGCATTATCTGACATATTGAGAATTTTCAAAACACTCTTAATTTTTTCCTTGTAATCCTTCTTAGGTACAGCAGAAAACTGAAGGGCTAGTTTAATATTTTCATAAACTGTCAATTCATCAAAAACACGAATATCTTGATAAATATAGCCTATTTTTTCTCGGATAAAGGTTTGTTTGTTTTTGTTAGACAAAGCGGTTACTTCTTTATCATCATAAAAAACCTTCCCATTATCTGGATTTTCAAATAAGGCAAGAATATTTAATAATGTGGATTTTCCGCTTCCACTCTCTCCAATAATCACATTGATCTCTTGATTGTAAAAAGTGGCAGAAAGATTCTTCAGAACTTCCTGTTGAACAAAATCTTTATTGAGATTTTCTATTGAAATTTTCATTTTTTATTTTCCTTTATGAATTATTAAAGTAAATACCCATTTTTTGAATAACTTTATCCTAAAAAATAATAGAGCAACGTTTAAAAAATTAACTCGTGCTCTATTATTTCAATAAAGATAATTATAAATAATAGTCCATGGAAATATGTTAAAACTTATATTTCCTAAGAGCCAATACTACCCCTTTGGAATAAGATTAAAATTCATAGTCCATCCATCACAACTGGGAGTTATATCTTCTTCAAGATGTGTTACTTCACTCCAGTCAATTTTTTCAGCAACTGTGTTTTCTTCTTTTTCATTGTCAAACATAATAGTTTTCTCCTCTCGATTATTTTATCTAATCTGATTAGTTTGTGTTGCTGTAATAAATTTTATTATTTTGTAGCTGATCAGCTTACTATCGTCATAGTTTTCTTCACAAAATATTAAAGTTTTATTACATTCTTAGAATATCATATCTCATTTATCAATTTCAAGCCCCAAAAGGTTGACTCATGTCAACCTTTTTTACTACTAAAATTATTACCCCCCCCCCCTTACTTTTAGGGAGTTTTCAGGTTTTTACTGTTCATTTTTGGTTGACACAAGTAAACCAAAAATATGTTATACTGATGTAAAATTAAAAAAAGGAGAAAGTTTTTGAATTTTACAGAGAAGGATAAAAAAGTTTTTTCTGCCTTTTGTCTTGTCGCCGAAGAATGTAACCATCATTCAGAGATTTCTATGACTAATATTGCAAAAAAATTGAATATCTCTAGGCAAGCTTTCCACAAGTCTTATTACAAGACCCCCGATGAAATCATCAATGCTTTTCATTATTATATGGATAAAGACATTCGTGCCAAGTTTGATGAATTTAGTAAAACAGGCTGTACCAACTGGGTCAAGTTCTTCGCTAATGATTTTCTTCCCATGATTTATGAGGAGAGAGAGTTTTTGCGTGTCTTTTATGGTCCTGTGGCTGATCCTTCCTATCTTCATTTCATGGAAGACAGCTATTCAGGCTATTTAAGACCCTATATTAGTGAGGGTACTTTTCCAGAGATTCATTCAGATTTGGCTGCAAGGGCTATTATTCGACAAGTTTTAGCAACTATCTCTGTATGGATTAGACAACCCCGACCAGAACCTCCTTTGCTCTTCGCCAAGACTTTTACTTATCTCTTGAATAACTCCACTGACGACTTATTTACTAAGAGGAAAGACTTGAATGAGAAATAAAAGAACAGAAATTCTCTATTCTTTTATTTCACCGTTTCAATCTCCCACTCTCCATTTTTTTCCGTGAATCTGACTGCTCCTTCTTGGTCGGTGCGGTAGATTTTGATGCGTTGATTATCTAATGTATCCAGCGTTTCTTGCTTGGGGTGTCCGAAGCGGTTATTGACTCCCGCTGAGATAAGAGCTATCTTGGGTTGTATGTGTGCTATAAATTCTGGAGCAGAGGATGTTTTACTGCCATGATGACCGACTTTGAGGACATCCACTTTGAGTTTAGGATAATCAGCTAGTAATTTTTGTTCCCCTTCTTTTTCTAAATCTCCTGTAAACAAGAAGGATTTATGGTAGGCATTGCAATAAGTCACTAGGGAATCGTTATTGTCTCCCTTACCTGTATAGCCCGAGGTCAGCACATCAAGCTCACTATCAAAGATAGGAATCTTATCTCCCTTGACTGCCACATGAACAGCCACTCCTGATGCTTTAAGTGTCTTAACAAATTCTGGCTTTGTCAACGCTCCCTGACTGACCCAGACTTGACCGATTTGAATTTTATGGGATAAATCAAGAAAGTC
>WREM01000144.1 GCA_009779335.1 Streptococcaceae bacterium
ATGGTTAAGGAGGTAGCAGCACGAACGATGTCAGAGCAAATGGTTCCAAAAAGTGCTAATACAGCGACGGTAATCCAATAAATCATAGGATGATATTTTTTGGATTTCATTTGAATGATGAACGTGATGAGAAATAAAAATCCAAAAATAGCAAAAGTAATAAGGGCTCCTCTAACTTGATCGCCTGTGGTATTTTGGAAATGATGAAAAGTAAAATCAGAGAGGGACTCCCCCATCCCTGTAGTGATGAGCTTTGCAATCCAAAACATGAGTGTAATTTGTGGAACTTTAGATAATGTATTTTTCATAATAAAAATAGTATATACTTAAGTATGGTTATTGTCAAAGGGCGAGTATGCTATAATAGGGTTCAAAGAGAAATAGGCGAGAGAAGAAATGAATATAATTTTTGATACACATACTCATCTAAATGCAAAAAATTTCATCGGCAGAGAAGCTGAAGAAATAGCTAAAGCCAAAGCATTTGGTGTAGAAACGATGAATATTGTAGGTTTTGATAAAGCCACTATTGAGAAATCGTTGGAGTTATCCGCTCAATACGATAATCTTTATTCAACGATAGGTTGGCATCCGACCGAAGCAGGCGAATATGATGAAAAGATAGAGTCATATCTTCTTGAAAAATTGAAAGATCCAAAAGTGATTGCTTTAGGTGAGATTGGGCTAGATTATCATTGGATGACAGCATCAAAGACTACACAGGAAAAGGTCTTCCGTCGTCAAATTCAACTGTCAAAGGATGTGGATTTACCCTTTGTCGTGCACACACGTGATGCACTAGAGGACACCTATGACATCATTAAAAGTGAAAAAGTAGGTAGACGTGGAGGGATTATGCACTCGTTTTCTGGGACTTATGAAGAGGCACTCAAATTTATTGACCTTGGGATGATTATTTCGTTTTCAGGTGTTGTTACCTTCAAGAAAGCCACAGACTTGCAAGAGTGTGCAGAAAAGTTGCCCTTAGATAAAATTGTAGTAGAAACAGATGCCCCTTACCTTGCCCCTATGCCCTATCGTGGGAAAGAAAACACCCCTGCTTACACTAAATTTGTAGTAGAAAAAATAGCAGAATGTCGAGGCATCTCATCTGAAGAGGTAGCACAAGTAACCACTAAAAATGCGATAGAAATATTTGGATTGAAACAATAATGGAAAAGAAAAAAATTCATGAAATAATTGTAGTCGAAGGGCGTGATGATACACGCAATCTCAAGCTTTATTATGCTGTAGATACTTATGAAACCAACGGTTCAAGTATTAACGAGATTGATATTGAACGCTTGAAAGTCTTACACGACAAGCGAGGAATTATAATCTTCACAGATCCAGACTATCAGGGAGAGCGGATTCGTAAGATTATCATGCGAGCCATTCCAACAGCTAAGCACGCCTTTCTAAACCCTAGTGAAGCCCAACCAAAATCAAAAACAAAAGGACGTTCATTAGGTGTAGAGCATGCCAAGTATGAAGATTTAGAAAAGGCGTTGTCTGTTCTCACAAAAAAAGTCTCATCGATTAGGCCATCGACAATTACTCAAGCGGACCTCATTCGACATGGGTTCATCCTCAAAGAGGATTCACGGCAACGCAGAGAGTATCTCTGCAAAGAATTACGTATAGGTTATGTTAATGGCAAACAACTTCTCAAACGCTTAAATATGTTTGGAATAGAGAAAGAAGAAATTGAGCAAGTGATGACAAACTATATCTTATAAGGATAGACAAAAGGAAACAAGAAAAATTTTCTTGTTTTTTAGTTTTCTTTCAGTAAGGTTATAGTTTATTTTAAGGTTGGAGGATTATACTTATCAAGTATTAATAAAAAAATAAGAAAGAAGATTTTATTTTATGAATTTCATTAAGCGTGCCTGGTTATTTACCAAGGCAAAAATCTCTCGTACAATTCTACTCATTGTAGCATTTACTGCCATTCTATTATTTGTAGTTTCAGGATTAGTTATTAATTCTGCAGCCAACAAATCTATTGAAAATGCACAAAAAAGCACAGGGGCAACTGTTACTTTAAGTGTGGATCGTCAGAAACAATTTGATGCCATGAGAAAGCAAATGCAATCTCAAGGAGCAAATGCTGGTTTTCAGCCAGCTAAGATTCAGCAAACGCCTGTTGAATTGAGTCAAGCTGAGAAAATTGCATCTCTTTCAGATGTCAAATCCTATCTTTTTCAAACATCGGCTTCTGTAACAAAATCAACAGGTATCACACCTATTACCTCAACAGATAATAACTCTGATAATCAAGGATTCGGAGGACGAGTTGCTATGATGGGAGGTCAAGACCTTGCCTCTGCAGATTTTCGTTTGACAGGAGTTAATGCCACAGCTGTCTATACAGACTTTACTGATGGAACTTCTACAATGGTCTCAGGACGTGGTATCACAGATGAGGACAAGGGAACAAATAACGTTGTCATTGAACAAAGTCTAGCCACATCAAATAATTTAACTGTAGGCAGCAGCTTCAAGATAAAAGATGGTAACAGTAAAGAACAGACCATGAAAGTTGTTGGAATTTATAAAACAACTGCGAGTGCAACTGGAATGGATGCTCAAATCAACGCCATGAACCCATCAAATAATATCTTTGTTTATTATGCCACAGCAACAAGTTTGTCTGCATCAGGAAAAGCAGGAACTATAGATTCAGCTGTCTACAATCTTAACGATCCCGGACAAATGAGTCAATTCGTCAAAACTGCATCAGCAGATGTGGATACTAATACCTTTGCTTTGACAACTAATGATGCACTTTACCAACAAATGCTTCAACCTCTTCATAATGTAGCAAGTTTTGCTAAGAATATTATTATCCTTGTATCTATTGCAGGGGCAGTCATATTAGCC
>WREM01000145.1 GCA_009779335.1 Streptococcaceae bacterium
GCACAAGTTATCACGCAAGCAGAAGTTGACTTTGATTAAAGAAAATACAATCAAGGAGCAATTTGAAAACTATCAAAAAAATCGAAAATAATTTCGATTTTTTTGCGACTTTCAATTTTATTTACGTATATATAGGTAAGGGTAGAAATATCCTGTGTTCTTTATCCTTTGTGTCATCGCCCACCATACTATTTAATGAGAGGGGAGATTTGAACATGATAATAATCCATCCCTTTGTGGAAAGGCTCTATATGATTGTATATCTCGACTTTGCAGTTAACTTAATGTTACTTGTGCTAGAGATTTATAAAATTCATAAAGAAAAACACTAGTATAAACTAGTGTTACCAATCCACAAAGGTTCAGAACACGCCATGTGTTGGATGCACGTGGCTTTTTTATGTGTTTTTGTGTCTTATGTCTTTGTATAAAAAGTATATCACATTTTCTAAATCTGTTCAACCTTGACTGCTGTTCCATAGGCTGCAACTGAGTCGATGTTCGCAAAGGTTGAGCTGTCAAAACGCATCGCAAGGATTGCATTTGCTCCTTGGACGATAGCTTCCTCTTTCATACGTTCAATGGCTTTATCTCGTGTATCGTGTTGAAGCTTTGTGTATCCTGCAATTTCTCCACCTACGATTGTTTTAAATTGTTGCCCTGCAGTTGAGAAGGCATTACGTGAACGTGTAGTCAATCCAAATACTTCTCCGTAGATTTCTGTTACCTTGTAACCCGGTAGGTCATTCATTGTTACGACAATAATTTCACTCATTTTGACTCTCCTGTCTTTTTTTGCAGTTTCCTGCTTATTTTTATTTTATCATTTCTGAGATTATTTCATGGGATTGTAAGATTTTTTCTTGCTTCAGTCCCTCAAGAAGTCCTTGGCGATTCGATCCGTCAAATTTCTCAACAGATTCAATCATGCCTTTGACAATAAAGTCAAATCCACGATTGGTAGTCGCAGGATTCCAACCGTTAACTCCTGTCTTGGTCTTCTCCATGCCTTTAGCCACTTCTAATTCTGTCAAATCTGATAATTTATATGTCCCTTCAGGGCTTTCCACGACAAATTCTTCGGTGAAAGCTCCTGCTTGTAAATTCATTCTGGCAATGGCTGTTGTTTGAGCTGTTTGCCCCATCACCGTTGCAGATACGACCTTACCTTGCTCATCTTTTCTCAGATCATAGTGATAATCCTTAAGTTCATCATCAAGCAAATAAAGCATCATATCCAAAGGATGAATAAAGATGTCGTACATCGTAAAGAGAGTTTCTCCTGCATTATCTGATAGATTCTTGGTTACAGAGATAAAGTTTTTATTCTTGATCGCTTTCAGTTTATCTGTCTGCGGAGCAAAGCGACGATTGAATGCGATGACAAAGAGTACATTCTTTTCTTCTGCCAATTTATAAAGAGCCTTGACTTCCTCGAAGTTTTCAGAAATAGGTTTATCCATGAGGACATGGACACCTGCTGACAGATAACGCTTAGCCAACTCAAAGTGCTGACTGGTTGCTGCATGAAGGATGACCATATCAACTGTTTCTAGGGCAGATAAATCTTCTGTAGCATACTCAAACTTATATTGTTCACGCACAGATTCTGCCTTGACCCATTCACGAGAATAGAGAATGAAGCGGTATTTGTCCTGCAAGCTGGCATAAACGGGTAAGTAAGCCTTACTTGCTATATTTGATGTGGCTCCAATGACACCAATAATCATAAATTCTCCTATCCTTTATATTGTGACTTAACCTATTACAACAGTCTTTCTTAGACATCATCTGAATAAATGACGATGACCATCCCCTTATCAAAAGTAATCTCCATTGTATCACTTACAAATTCATTGCTGGTATAGGTCTGTTTGCTATTGTTTTCTTTTGTTAAAGGATACTTAGCTCCTGTGATGGTCAGACTATTTCCTGTATCTACTTGATGAAACCCAATGTATCTGTGTCTAGGCTGTTGATTAATGATATGAGTGCCTGCTGAGCGGTATTGTATGATGTTTTGTTCATCTATGAATGTTATGTTTTCTGCAGAAGTCTTTATTTTTTCTGTGGTGGGGAGATAAATATTCGTCAAGAAGTGATCCACACGCCCTCCCAGTCCACCTGCAATCACAAATTCAGAATCTGGAAAACGCTCAACAGCAAGTAATAGAGCTACTTCCAAGTCCGTTTCGTCCTTATCAGGCTCTAGCTTAATCACTTCTTGGGCTTCTTCTTCAATATCTCTGAGTTCATGCTTATCTACAGAATCAAAATCTCCAATAGCAATATCAATGTTATAGCCTTCTTCAAGAAGCCCTAAAGCCCCTCTATCTACACCAATGATTTTATCAAAATGTCCTTTGGGCATACTCTCTGCTATTCCTGCTACAATTAATGTTCTCATCATCTATTATCTCCATTTCCCTTGATGACCCCACGTGCTTTGCGATCCTCAAGTTTTTCTATATTATTTTTTGCAATGTTTTCTAAATCAATCCCTATATAGCGAGCAGTCGTTGCGACATACCATAGTACATCGCCTAATTCTTTGGCTATGTTCTCTTTATCAGTGCTTGTCAGTCGACCATCTTTATCACGAATGAGCTTCTTGACCTTGTCCGATACTTCACCTGCTTCGCCTGAAAGTCCTAAAACCTTATCTAAAAAAGGTAAATCTATTGCTTCAATATCACGTCTATTTCCATGTACATCAAATTTCACAATTTCTTCTTGATAATCGTTTAATGTTTTCATCATATTCTCCAGTTGGTTCAATTATAACAAATTTTGATAAAATAAAGACATGACTTATTTGATTCTCGTCAATCCAAATTCTGGAGAA
>WREM01000146.1 GCA_009779335.1 Streptococcaceae bacterium
CCTAAGGGATTCAATAATTTCTTGCACAGTTTCCAAATGGTCATGTTCTCCTTTGCTGCCATGGAATTTATTGGGATGACTGCTGCTGAGACAAAAAATCCTCGTCCAACCCTCAAAAAAGCAATCAATCAAATTCCTGTACGGATTATTATTTTCTATGTTGGAGCTTTACTCGCTATCATGGCAATCTATAACTGGAGAGAAATCCCTGCTGATAAGTCTCCATTTGTTATGGTTTTCCAACTCATCGGAATCAAGTGGGCAGCAGCTCTCATCAACTTTGTTGTATTAACTTCTGCAGCATCTGCTCTTAACTCTGCTTTGTTCTCTACTTCTCGTAATCTCTTCTCGCTTTCAAACATGAGTAGAAGCAAAGCCCTTAAACCATTTACAAAATTATCCAAAAATGGGATTCCATTGAACGCCTTAATCTTTACAACCCTATTCCTTTTATTGACACCTGTCGTATCATTAGTTGTCTCTAAAGATGCCTTCGTCTTAATTACCTCTATTACAACAAATCTTATCCTTATTGTTTATATCATTACTCTGGTTGCCTATTTGAAATTCAGAAAATCAAAAGCCTTTATGCCCGACGGATTCATCGTTCCCGCATATAAGACTCTTGTACCTATTGCACTTGTAGGATTTATTCTTATCTTCCTTTCACTCTTCTTCTTCCAAGATACTGTAGTCGCAGCCATAGGCTCTGCAATATGGATTGTTGTCTTCGGAGCAGTTGCTTACTTCTTCTTTGATAATAATCCTGAACAAATAAATCCAAGTGAGTAATTACTTGGATTTTTTATATTAATTCTGACTTAATCTTCGATTTCAATTTCTATTTCTTCAGTTTCCGGTGTTTCCTCTGTATTTTCTGTTTTAGATTTTTTGCTGGCTTTTTTTGTTGGCTTTTCTTCTGCTTCTGTCGCCGAGTCATCCTTTTCAATCAATCCATAATGAGTACGAACTTTTTTATCAATCTCATCAAAGACTTCTGGATGCTCAACTAGATATTGTTTAGCTTTTTCTGCACCTTGCCCGATTTTTTCATCGTTATAAGCAAACCACGAACCTGATTTTTTGATAATATCCAATCCAGTTGCAATGGTAATGAGCTCTCCTGTTTTAGAAATCCCTTCTCCAAACATGATTTGAACTTCAGCCACTTTGAACGGCGGAGCAATTTTGTTTTTGACTACTTTAATTTTTGTTTCTTTACCAATGGCTTCTTTGTTGTCCCCTGTTCCTTCTTCTACTTTCTTAGAACCACGAACATCTAAGCGAACAGAAGCATAGAATTTAAGAGCACGTCCACCCGGTGTTGTTTCTGGACTTCCAAACATAACCCCAACTTTTTCACGAAGCTGATTAATGAAAAGGGCTGTTGTTTGTGTACGGTTGATAGATGCTGCAAGTTTACGCATGGCTTGAGACATCATACGGGCTTGAAGCCCTACTGTTGAATCTCCGATATCTCCGTCAATTTCTGCTTTGGGTGTCAAGGCTGCAACCGAATCAATAACCACTAAATCAACTGCACCAGTTTCAATCAATTTCTCTGCAATTTGAAGCCCTTGTTCTCCGAAATCAGGCTGTGAAAGTAAAAGATTATCTACATCTACACCAAGAGCTTTTGCATAGGCTGGATCAAGAGCATGTTCTGCATCGATATAGGCAGCAATTCCACCTTCTTTTTGAACTGCTGCTACTGCATGAAGAGCAACAGTTGTCTTACCTGATGACTCAGGACCGTAAATTTCTACGATACGCCCTTTAGGGTAACCCCCTGCTCCAAGTGCAATATCTAAAGCTAACGAACCTGAGCTCATGACTTGAACTTTCTTATTAGCCGCCTCACCTAGACGCATGAGTGCACCTTTACCAAAGTCTTTTTCAATTACTTTTAGTGCCTCGTTGAGTGCTTTGTCTCGTTCTTCACCAAATTTCTTAGTGATGTCATCAAAATTTTTCTTTTTCTTAGTTGCTGCCATTGTTCTCTCCTTTGATTGAGTTAAGTCTTTCAAAACATTCGACTTTATTTTTTACCAGTTTTATTTCTGGCTACTCTTTAGTACGTAAATTATTTCAATTGTCGTACTATTTTTTTAATAATCTTCTTTTTTGTAACCGAAATCTGCCAAATCCATTTTTCTATCTCGCCAATCATTTTTGATTTTTACCCATGTTTCAAGATAGACTTTATCTCCAAGCATAATTTCTATATCACGACGTGCCAGTGTCCCTACCTTCCGAATCATTGAGCCACCTTTCCCAAGAATGATACCCTTTTGACTCTTACGTTCCACAATAATCGTTGCCATGATGTGAATCTTCCCCGTCTCTTCGTCACGTTGCATAGAGTCTGTAACAACTGCAATAGAGTGGGGGATTTCTTCACGAGTTAATTGTAGAATTTTCTCACGAATCATTTCAGAAACCAAGAAACGTTCAGGATGATCAGTAATCATATCTTCAGGGAAATACTGGGGCCCTTCTTCTAAATTCTCAGATAATAATTCCAATAATTTATTCGTGTTATTCCCTTGAAGAGCTGATATTGGTACCACTTCTGTAAAATTCATCTGCTGACGATAATCTTCAATACGCTCAAAAAGTGAGTCAGGATGTACCTTATCAATCTTATTAACAACTAAGATTACAGGTACATCTGCTTGCTTGAGTCGTTCGATAATCATGTTCTCACCTGTTGATCTAGGCTCATCAGCCGCAACCATAAAGATGACCATGTCACATTCACGCAATGTTGAATAGGCTGACTGAACCATGAAATCTCCAAGAGCGTTATGTGGCTTGTGAATTCCCGGTGTATCAATAAAG
>WREM01000147.1 GCA_009779335.1 Streptococcaceae bacterium
AAAAACAATGAAAACTTTGATTATTGGGGTAACTGGTGGATCGGCAAGTGGAAAAACAAGTGTTGCAGAAGAGATTCTAAAGACATTCACGAATGAAAAAATTGCCATGGTTGAACACGATGCCTACTACAGAGATCAATCCCATTTGACTATGGATGAGCGTGTGAAGACCAATTATGATCATCCTTTAGCCTTTGATACGGATTATATGATTGCTCAACTTTTAGAGCTTCAAAATGGACGTGCTGTTGATATTCCTATTTATGATTATCCTAATCACACACGAAGTGAGAAAACCTATCGTCAAGAACCTGTAGATGTATTGATTGTAGAAGGGATTTTAGTGCTTGAAGATGCACGTTTAAGAGATTTAATGGACATCAAAATTTTTGTAGATACAGATGATGACGTGCGAATCATTCGTCGAATCAAGCGTGATATGATTGAACGTGGACGTACACTGGATTCCATCATCGCACAATATCTCTCAGTCGTGAAACCCATGTATGATCAGTTTATTGAGCCAACAAAACGTTATGCAGACATCATTCTTCCTGAAGGTATTTCAAATAAAGTGGGTATTGACATTATTACAACTAAAATTGCAACAAGACTGAATGAAACAGGTTCCAATGAATAAATAAAAATTCAATATGTTATACTTATTACTATTGATAAAAATAAATTAAAAGGAGAAAAATAAAAATGGATTTCTTTGAATCGCTTAAAGCAAAAATCACAGGAAAAGGGTTAAAAATGGTCTTCCCCGAAGGGACAGAACCTCGTGTTTTAGGAGCAGCTAATCGCTTATACGTTGATGGGTTATTAACTCCTATTTTAATCGGTAAAACTAATGAGGTAAAATCTGCTTTGGCTTCTCAAGGGCTTAATCCAGATGCCATGCAAATCTTTGACCCGAGT
This sequence comes from Streptococcaceae bacterium, assembly GCA_009779335.1. Classification (GTDB taxonomy): domain Bacteria; phylum Bacillota; class Bacilli; order Lactobacillales; family Streptococcaceae; genus Lactococcus. The sequence goes on from WREM01000147.1 coordinate 922, forward strand.
AACTATGATAAATTCGATGAAATGGCCGCTCAGTTTGTGGAACGACGTGGAGGAAAGGCTACAGAAGAAGAAGCAAGAAATATCTTAAAAAATGAAAATTATTTTGGAACGATGCTTGTTTATATGGGGTTAGCTGATGGAATGGTGTCTGGAGCCATTCATTCTACTGGTGACACAGTCCGTCCAGCCCTTCAAATCATCAAAACTCGCCCCAATTCTAGCTTAGTATCAGGTGCCTTTATCATGATGCGTGGGCGTAATGCAGAGGAAAAATATCTTTTCTCTGACTGTGCCATTAACATCAATCCAAACGCTCAACAGCTTGCTGAAATCGCCATTGATTCATGTGATACTGCAAAGTCTTTTGGCTTCGATGCCAAAATTGCCATGCTTTCATTTTCAACTAAAGGGTCAGGCTCTTCGCCTGAGGTAGATAAAGTAGCTGAAGCAACAAGAATTGTTAAAGAGCTTCGCCCTAACGGTCAAGTTGACGGAGAGTTGCAATTTGATGCAGCCTTTGCACCTGAAGTTGGACGCCTGAAAGCTCCAGATTCCCCAGTAGCAGGTAAAGCAACTGTATTTGTATTTCCAGATTTAGAAGCTGGAAATATTGGATATAAAATAGCTCAACGTCTAGGTGGGTATGAAGCAATCGGACCAATCCTTCAAGGGTTGAACAAACCAGTTGCTGATTTATCCCGTGGATGCAATGAGGAAGATGTTTACAAACTTTCAATCATTACAGCAATGCAAGCAGTTGAAGCACAAACAACACACTCATAATTGGAGAAAATATGACAAGAAGAAAAGTTATGGCTCTGACAGGGTCAATCATCTATACAATATTTGCAGTGTTGGATATGATGGCAATGGTAGTTTTAGCCTCTCATCCCGCACTCATTAATCAACTGTTGGAACGATACGGTTTAACAAATGTTGGAAATTCAGTAGCGATTGGTATTATAATTGGAATACTTATTGTATTAGCCATAACAGCTTTCAACTGGATTGCCTTCATCAAAATCGGTAAACCAAAAGAAAAAGGGTGGGTCATTTATCTCTTTGTGATTGGAATTATATACGGTCTAGCATCTTTAATTAATGGTGTAGTTGGGATACTTCTTCAAATTCCTATTGCTGTATTTTTCATCCTTACCTTTGTTTTTTGGATTAAAGATGGGAAAAACAATAATACATCAGAGAATAACAGCAAAGCTTAATCAATGATTAAGCTTTTTGCTTAGGGTTGAGTGTGATATAATAGGTGAGAAAGTAGGGGGAGAATATGATTGTTGACTTAATGCTAGTTTTGCTTTTGATTTTTGCCTTTTACAGAGGGTACTCTCGAGGAGTGCTGATTCAGTCAATTTATTCATTTGGCCTAGTTATAGCAGCAATAATTTCAGGATTAAGCTATAAGGCATTTGTTCCTCTCGTATCTTCTTGGTTTCCTACATCCACACTAAAGGGGCAGTCACAGTTATTATTTTTTGAGCAAGACATGCTCACTCAAATCCATCCCATTCTCGTTTCGGGGCTATCTTTTATTATTGTTTTTGCCCTTGTCTATATTATCCTACGTGTCATTGCGATTTTCATAAAATGGTCTCCTGTTAAGCTACTCAAACGAGGGAAAATTTTAGGAGGAATTCTAGCTCTCCTAACCAGCTATCTAGCCTTACAAATGCTTGTCGTATTTGCAAGCCTGATTCCCCAATCCAATATTCAAGAAATGCTTCATCAATCATTTCTTGCACAGTTAATGGTTTTATACACTCCTCTATTTTCTGATTTTATACAAAAATTCTTTATAGAAACACTCGCACAAATTAAACTATGAATAAAAAAATATTAGAAATTCTTGAATTTGACAAGGTTAAGAGTCAATTTGAGAATT
>WREM01000148.1 GCA_009779335.1 Streptococcaceae bacterium
CCCTCAGCATAAACAATAGTGTCTTCTCCAGCAATCAACCATTTCCCAAGCTCTACTTTGATGGCTTCAAGAGTTGATTTAGGAATTTCTTCTATGGAAGCAATGTTTTTATCTAAAATCAACCATTTCTCAAGCTCTGAGCGGTCAGCTGTGATCGCCATAAACTCTTGGGAATCTTTTCCTCCCATGGCTCCACCATCTCCAATGATAGCTTTGAAATCTAGCCCTGCACGAGTGAAGATTCTTTCATAGGCTTTCTTATAATTTAAATAAGTCTCACCTAAACTGTCATAGTCTGCATGAAAGCTGTAAGCGTCTTTCATGATGAACTCACGCCCACGCAAAAGTCCATAACGAGGACGTTTCTCATCACGGTATTTGGGTTGAATCTGATAGATACTTAATGGTAATTTCTTGTAGGAAGTGATCTCATCACGCACAAGAGCAGTCATGGTTTCCTCATGCGTAGGTCCTAGGATAAAATCTGAATCATCTCGATTCTTTAGCTTGTAAAGATCCTGTCCATAGGTTTCGTAACGCCCTGACTCACGCCATAAATCTGCAGTGAGCAAAGCAGGAGCAAGTAATTCTACTGCTCCAATTTCTTCAAATTCTTCCCGCATGATCCCTTTGAGTTTTTCCAGTACACGATGGGCTAAAGGCATATAGGCGTACACCCCTGCAGAGACTTGTCGGACATACCCTGCACGTAGTAAAAGAGCATGACTGATGACCTGTGCATCAGAAGGCATTTCACGAAGTGTAGGAATTAACATTTTTGACTGTTTCATTTTATTTCCTTAATATTTATTTTTATTAGTAATGAAAGAAGGTACGCAGAATATCATTCCATGTCACAGCAACGAATAATACAACCATAAAGACTACACCCACAAGGGTAAATATCCCCTCTTTTTCTTGTGATAGGGGCTTACGTCTTATGGCTTCAATGATGTTAAGAAGAATTTTCCCACCATCTAAGACAGGGATAGGCATGAGATTTACAATCCCCAGATTGATGGATAGCATTCCCAAGAGATAGACAATAGAAATCATGCCATTTTGAGCTGCCTGTGAAGAAACATTGAAAATATAGACAGGACCCCCGAGTTTATTGATGCTAGGATGGACAATGAGATTACCCAAGGCATCAAAGATAGCAGTAAATGCTGCTAAGGCTTGTGTGAATCCACTGGATAGCTTGTCAAAGAATCCTGTTTTCTCTATAGATGGCCCTATCCCGATCCGAATTGCTCCGTCTATTTCTTTAGGACTAATAGACACATTCTTACTTATTCCTGACTGATTGACTGTCAGATCAATAGATTTCCCCTTTGTCGTGTGTGTCACCTGATCAAGTATATCAGACCAATTATGAGTAGGCTTACCATTAATCGCTGTGATTTGATCTCCTGCTTTTAGTGTAGAGCCTGCCGCGGGAGTATTGGGTTCAATCTGTCCAATGACATTAGAATTACTAGGCACCCCTCCTTGCATAAAAGCAAGAATGATAAAGGTGATAAATCCTAGAATAAAGTTGTTGAGTGGTCCCGCAAAGTTGGTCAAGATTTTCCCCATGATAGAGGCAGATTGATACTGCACATCACGAGGGGCAATACGCACCTCTGTCCCATCTTCTTCAATAATCATGGCATTATGATGGACTTCATAACGACTTTCTTCTCCGAAAACTTCCCCCTGAATGTAAATCTCATCATCGAAATTATATTCTGTGACAAGCATAGGAAGAGCATGTTCTAGGATGACACGCTCTGAAAGGTTGATTCGTACAACTTTCTCATCTTCTATGACAAGAGAGGTGGGGGTTCCTTTTTTGATTTCGGTATTGTCATCTCCCCAACCTGCCAAACGAACATAACCTCCCAAAGGCAGGATACGGATGGTATATAAAGTGCCATCCGTACCACGATGTCCAAATATCTTAGGTCCCATACCTACAGAAAATTCCCTTACAAGAATCCCTGCACGCTTAGCAAAATAGAGGTGTCCATACTCATGAACGACAACAAGTATCCCAAATACTAGAATAAAGGTGATTATCCCTTGAATCATAACAACTCCTTACTTTATTTAGAGTATATCTACTCTCTTTGACTTAAAACAAACCTAGCATGTGCATGAATGGAAAGACAAAAATCAATCCATCAAAACGATCTAAAATTCCTCCATGCCCCGGTAATATATTTCCTGAATCTTTAATTCCATAATAACGTTTGATGCTTGATTCTACTAAGTCACCAATCTGTGAAATGATGGAAAATAAGACAGCAAATATAACGATTCGCATTAAGCCAAATTGAGGGTAATGAGACTTAAAGATCAGATACATAACAACTGATACAAGAACAGTGATTATGATCCCCCCCATTGATCCTGCGATGGTCTTATTAGGAGAAATGGATGGGAAAAGTTTTGTTTTCCCCATATTTTTCCCCACAGCATAAGCCCCTATATCTGTTGACCACACCATAAATAAAGCTAGAAAGGCAATATAAAGGTCTGCCTGGCGTGCAGCAATAAGATTTTGGAAACCCATCCCCACAAAGAAAGCAGCTAGGAAAGGAAAACCAATATCATCAAAGGTATATGAGTTTTTTGAAAATACCATAGCGGCTAACATGATAAATACAAAGAAGGTAAAGAGCATGAGATTGGCATCAGAACTCATCCTAAAAAATGTTTGACCAATAGGCAAAACAAGAGATAGACAAGCTAAAACGGATAAAACACCTTCTAAAGAAAGAATTTGTAACTTACGCATCTTAAAAAATTCTGCTATTGCTAAGATAGCAATA
>WREM01000149.1 GCA_009779335.1 Streptococcaceae bacterium
AGCAAAAAGGCTTAACCAAGAACAAGAAACTGCTCTTGATAAGATTACTGAGAGTCAGAATACTACATTTTTGTTGGAGGGAATCACAGGTTCAGGGAAGACAGAAGTCTATCTTCAAGTGATTGAATCAGTCATTGCTAAGGGAAAGACTGCGATTGTGCTGGTGCCAGAAATTTCATTGACCCCCATGATGACCAATCGCTTCATTGCTCGATTTGGACAGAAAGTTGCCATTATGCACTCGGGTTTATCAGATGGAGAAAAGTACGATGAATGGCGAAAAATAAAAGAAAAACAAGCTCAGGTCGTAGTGGGTGCTCGCTCAGCCATCTTTTCTCCCTTAGAAAATATAGGGGTCATTATTATAGATGAGGAGCATGAATCTTCTTATAAGCAGGATTCCAATCCTCGTTATCATGCGAGAGATATTGCTCTCTTGCGTGCAAAATATCATGAAGCTAATCTAGTTCTAGGTTCAGCAACACCCAGTCTAGAAAGTCGAGCACGGGCAGAACGTGGTGTTTATCAACTCTTGAAGTTGACAAAGCGAGCCAATCAGAAGGCCGTACTTCCAGAAATTAAGGTTATTGATATGAGAAACCATATCAATGACAAGTCTGCTAATTTTTCTGATGAACTTTTGACAAAAATTAAAGAAAAAATAGATAAAAAAGAGCAAGTCATTCTGATGATTAATCGTCGGGGATACAGTTCTTTTGTCATGTGTCGGGATTGTGGCTTTGTAGTGGACTGCCCTAACTGCGATATCTCTTTGACGTTACACATGGATACACGCAGTTTGAATTGCCATTATTGTGGTCATGCTCAATCCATTCCTACAAGATGCCCCAACTGCCAGTCTTCAAAAATTAAATACTATGGGTCAGGAACACAGAAAGCAGAAGAAGAACTAGTAAAACTCATTCCTCAGGCTCGTGTTTTACGGATGGATGTGGATACGACACGTACCAAGAATGCCCATGAAAAAATATTGAAAAAATTTGAAGAAGGACAGGCAGATATACTGCTAGGGACGCAGATGATTGCCAAGGGTCTTGACTTTCCGAATGTAACGTTGGTGGGTGTCATTAATGCTGATACAGGATTGAATTTACCTGATTTTCGTGCATCAGAGCGTTCTTTTCAATTATTGATGCAAGTGTCAGGGCGTGCAGGGCGTGCAGATAAGGCGGGAGAGGTTCTGATTCAAAGTTTCAACCCTCATCATTATGCCATTGAATTTGCACAAGAGCAAGATTATGAAGCCTTCTATGAACAAGAAATGAAATACCGTAGGCAACTGGCTTACCCTCCCTATTATTTTACAGCACAAATCGTAGTGAGTCACAAAAACGAGGATCGAGTGGTAAAGAAATCCTATGAAATAATGCAGTTATTGAAGAAGAATTTAACAGAAAAAGTGAAAATTCTTGGTCCCACACCTAAACCTATTGCACGTACGCACAATCTTTATCACTATCAAATTCTCGTCAAATATCGATTTGAAGAGAACCTTGAAGAAACATTAAATCAAGTGCTAGATTTAACGCAAGAAAGAGAAAATAAAGATTTGCGTGTCATCATTGATAGCGAACCTCAAAACTTTGTATAAGGATAGGAAAGGCTTGCTTTTGATATAATAAAAGAAATAAAATCAAAGGAAAAAACATGAAGGAAACCATTACAGCACGTGCTCACACTAATATTGCTTTAATCAAATATTGGGGTAAAGCAGATGCAGGGCTTAACATCCCTACGACTAGCTCTTTGTCTATGACCTTAGATCAATTTTATACCACAACTCAAGTTTCTTTTGCTGAAAATAATCCATCTGATAAGCTTATTCTTAACGGTCAGGAAGCAGATGCAAGACGTGTCAAGAATTTCCTTGATATGCTCAGGCGAAAATATCGAAATTTCCCTTCTCTCTTGATTGATTCTGAAAATCATGTTCCTACAGCAGCGGGACTTGCTTCATCAGCGTCTTCTTATGCAGCTTTAACGGGTGCTGTCTTTAGACTATTGGAACTCCCTGAAGATTTGACGGTTATGTCACGAGTAGCACGACAAGGGTCTGGGTCTGCCTCACGTTCTCTCTTTGGGAACTTTGCTATATGGAACAAGGGTCATTCAGATGAAACTTCCTTTGCAGAATCCTTCCATAATGAGGACATTGGACTGTCTATGATTGTAGCTGAAATCACAACAGAACAGAAAAAAATGTCATCTACCAAGGGAATGCAACTGGCACAAACTGCATCTACTTATGCAGACTGGGTCAAAAAATCAGCCATCCAATTAGAAGAAATGAAATCAGCCATTCTCAATCATGATATTGAAAAGATTGGACTCATTGCCCAAGATAATGCACTAGGGATGCACCAACAAAATCGCTCATGTATAGAACCCTTTGATTATTTCACAGAGCAAACACGACAAGTGATTGATTTTGCTCATCGTTGTTACAAAGAGGGATTGTTGAGCTTTGTAACTATAGACGCAGGTCCAAATGTCAAAATCATCACAGATAAAAAAACAGAAGAACGGCTGTTAGAAAAATTTCAAGCACATTTCCCAGAAATTGATTTCCAAGTGGCTCATGCAGGTGGGGGCTTAGAATATGTATAAAGAAGTATCAATAAAATCTCCAGCTAAGTTTTTTATAGCGGGAGAATATGCAATTACTCGCCCTTTTTCAAAAGCTTTAGTACTTGCTGTGGAAACGAATTTTACAATTTCTATCAAGGAAAGTCATGGAAAAAGTCGCTTAACTACGAATGTGGGCATGGAAGATTATGTTTTTGAT
>WREM01000150.1 GCA_009779335.1 Streptococcaceae bacterium
ATGAAAATGCAACTCAACACATTTATACCAAACCTTTCTTTGTTGAATCAGGAAGTCAGTTAGAAAATAAACTGAGCCAATCTGTCGTCCATCAAAGGCTAGTCAATGACACTAATGATGTTAAAATTCATCAAAGCTCACGATTGGATAGAAATACAGAAACACTAGGAAATTACTTTTTCAAGTGTGCTGAGAATTATCCTCTATCAAAGCTAGAAACAGAAATTTATGAAATCATGGGAGATGTCAATGCTTATTATGCCCTTAAATACATGACAACCTTCCTTCTCAAATTTCTAAAGAAAGATAGAGTGAGCTCTACTCGACCAGATATATTTGTCCAAGTTCTTGAGAAATATCAGTGGATTGAGCAGGTAGAAGACCATCAATACAAGCTTCTTGTGCCCCTACAAGAAACAGAGAACAAGATTGAGCAGACAAAGCATGACAGTGCACATAGCTTCATCCAAGCTCAAATCAAGCAAACAAAATCTATAACCCCCTATATATCAATAAATTAAGGAGAAATAACACGATGAAATACGAAAAATTTTTAGACCGTTTCTTAGACTATGTGAAAATCAATACCCGTTCTGATGAAACAAGTACAAGCACACCAACGACCCAATCACAAGTTGATTTTGCTCATAAGCTAGCAGAAGAAATGAAAGCCATCGGTGTTCAAGATGTACATTATCTTGAGTCTAATGGATACGTGATAGGGACTATCCCTGCTACAACGGATGCCAATGTCCGTAAAATCGGATTCATCTCACACATGGATACAGCCGACTTCAATGCTGATGGGATTAATCCTCAAATTCTTGAAAACTATGATGGGTCAGTTATTAAATTAGGTTCAACTGAATTTAACCTTGATCCTACAGAGTTTCCGAATTTGAAGAATTATCTAGGGCATACACTGATTCACACTGATGGGACAACCCTGCTTGGTGCTGATGATAAGTCAGGGGTAGCTGAAATCATGACTATGGCTGACTATCTTATCAACGGGAATCCAGACTTCAAACATGGGGAAATCCGTATTGGATTTGGACCGGATGAAGAAATTGGAATCGGTGCAGATAAGTTTGATGTGCCAGATTTCAATGTTGACTTTGCCTATACTGTAGATGGTGGGCCACTTGGAGAACTGGAGTACGAAACATTCTCAGCTGCAGGTGCAAGCCTTGAATTTCAAGGGAAAAATGTCCACCCTGGGACTGCGAAAGATGTCATGGTCAATGCTTTGCAATTAGCCATTGATTATCATAACGCTTTGCCTGATGGTGACCGTCCTGAAAAAACAGAAGGACGTGAAGGATTCTTCCACTTGCTCAATGTTGAAGGTTCTCCTGAATTTGCCACAGCAAAATACATTGTGCGTGATCATGACAAAGCCAAATTCGAGGGACGTAAAGCCCTCATGCAAGAAATTGCAGATAAGATGAATGCTGAACTTGGTGTGGAGCGTGTCAAGGCAGACATCAAAGATCAATACTACAATATGGCAGAAATTATCGAGAAAGATATGTCTATCATTGACTTGGCAGAAGAAGCCATGAAAAATCTCGATATTCAACCAAAAATCGAACCTGTTCGTGGAGGAACAGATGGAAGCAAGATCTCATTCATGGGATTGCCTACACCTAATCTCTTCGCTGGGGGAGAGAATATGCACGGTCGCTTTGAGTTTGTAAGCTTACAAACAATGGAAAAAGCCGTGGATACTGTACTTGAAATTATCAAACTCAACAGTCAAAAGACTGTCTAGTATTTCAAGACACTAACTGTGTTATTTATCATTTTTGATATTATAAAATATTTTACTATTAAGGAGAGACTCTATGTCTAATTCAACTAAAGGGAAATTATCACTTGTCGGACTGGCTTTGATGATTTTCACCTCTGTGTACGGGTTTAACAATATTCCCCGTGCGTTCTACATGATGGGATACGCTGCGATTCCATGGTATATCATTGGAGGAATTCTTTTCTTCCTTCCTTTTGCATTGATGGTTGCAGAACTTGGTTCAGCCTTCAAAGAAGAAAAAGGTGGAATATACTCATGGATGGAAAAATCTGTAGGACCTAAATTCGCCTTTGTAGGAACATTCATGTGGTATGCTGCTTACGTTATTTGGATGTTTGCCACATCTTCCGGTATCATGGTACCTTTGAATGCTGCCTTATTTAACATTATAAAAATTCCAGCACCTTGGGTAATGTCAATTATTGGTATTATTTGGCTCACATTTGTAACTCTTGTGGTTCTTCGAGGAGTTGATACAATCAAAAAAATTACTAGTATTGGTGGGATTGCAGTTCTTTCACTTAATGCTGTACTTCTTATTGGGGCTCTACTTGTTTTAGTTCTTAATGGACATCCAGCAACTCCAATCACTCCAGAGGCATTTATTCACAGTCCTAAACCGGGATTTGACAACACTTCTATTATTGGATTTGTTGCCTTTATGGTATTTGCTGTCTTTGCCTATGGTGGAGTAGAGGCTGTTGGTGGATTGGTTGACCAAACAGAAAATCCTAAAAAGAATTTCCCACGTGGAGTGATTACAGCTGCGATCATCATATCTATCGGATACTCATTCTTGATTTTCATGACTGGGTTCTTCCTAAACTATCAATCACATGGTGCTTTCTTTAATGGAGTTCAATCTGGAGAAATTAACCTTGGTACTGCAGGATATATTACCATCCAATATCTTGGGCAAGCAATCGGTTCTGCTCTACA
>WREM01000151.1 GCA_009779335.1 Streptococcaceae bacterium
AAAACAATTTAAGCTCTTATATTTAAAAGCTGTGTGAAATTTAAATCTTTAAGAGGTTTACTGTAATAATATCCCTGCACAATGTCGCAGCCAACTCTTCTTAACATATTAATTTGTTCTATCGTCTCCACTCCTTCAGCTACCGTGACGATATCCAAACTTCTTGCCATGGACATGACATGTGATATTACAGTTTCGGCCCTTTTGTGATCATTTAAGTCTGTAAAAAAGCTTCTATCCATTTTTATTACATCGACCGGAATATTCTTTAACATACCCAGTGAAGAGTACCCGGTTCCAAAATCATCCATTGAAATTGCAAATCCCTCATTGCGCAATCTTATGAATATGTCGGTAAACACTTCGTCATTATTGAACACAACTGATTCCGTAAACTCAATTTCTATATATTCTCTCGGAACATTATATTCATCTACAATTCCGCATAACTCCCGCAAAAATGAAATATGGTCCAAAAGGTGCAAACGGGAAAAATTTACTGATACTTTCACAGGTTCTATTCCGCCGCTGATCCACGAATTCATTAATTTACAAACATTCTTCACCATATACATATCAAGTTTCACAATAAATCCATTTTGCTCAAACAAAGGGATAAAATCATTGGGGTAAATCAGGTCTTTCCCTCCATCTTCCCAGCGTACGAGCGCTTCCGCTCCAACTATTGATTCATTGCTCAGAGTATACTTAGGCTGCAGATACACTAAAAATTTATGCTCTTTCAGAGCATTTTCCATTTTTGTTTCAATTTCCCTCATATATAATGCTGCATTTTTTTCATTATCATCGTAATGGCAAAGCATAAGCCCTTTTTGTTGTTTTGCAAGCCGGTGCGCGTAGTTTACTTTTTCAAATATCTTTGTGATATCGGTTTCACCATGCCTTATCACATATCTTCCCGTCGGAAATTTGATCAAAGTATTTTTCCCGTGAAGCTCAAAGAACTTATTCTCCAATACCATACGAACTTTTTCCATTTGTTCAAATGATTCATAGTGTTTCAATGCTATGAATTCATCTGAACCGATTCTCGCAAAGGTATCCATATTCTTATCCATAATAAATTCTATTGCTTTGGCTATATTTATTAAAACCAAATCTCCTTCTTGAAAACCATACATCTCATTTATAAATTTAAATCTGTCAATATCAAGTTTTGCTATCATATACGTAGTATCGGGGTTTTTTTTGATTAAAGATTCAGCGTCTATCTTGAATCTATTTAGGTTTCCTATCCCGGTTAAAGGATCCATATAAGCCATTTTCCACATAGCCTTCTTGTTCTTCAACTGTACGAAAAGCATGACTGCAAAAGATATGGACATAATTGCTAAAAAGGCGATAGCCAATGAAAGGATCAAGGTTTTATACTGATTATAAAAATCCGCAAAAGAAATTTTTTCCGGCTTCTTTATTATCATATGTTCATATAAAATTTCTTCAATTTCTGATTCCGATAATGAAGCTATAGCTTTGTTAAGTATGTTCAGTACATTTTCGTTCATGCCACGATGTAGCGCAAAAGATAATTCATCAATCAGAGGAGCTGCTGTAACTATTGAAAGGCTTTCATACAAGCCTTGACGAATTAACTCGTGATTCTTGTCATAATTCAAAAGCATATCCGCTCTGCCATTGGCTACCATATCTATGCATTCTTCCTGACTATAACCATTAAGGAATTCAAACCTGAGTCCGTATTTTTTTGAAATCAATCTTATAATATCAGCGTTGATACCAACTACGATTCCGCTTTCTTCATCGTATCTTTCTGTTGGAGTCCCAAATTTATCATATACGATGGTTATGACATTTGAATTCTTTATAAAGTCTCTTTCTTCTTCCGTAAAGATAATGACTGATCTATCATGCGGGTAGAATATTCTCCTTAAATCTGCGTTAAAATTTGGGTTTTCTATTAGTATCTGGAAAATAGCATTATTGATACTGTTCATTAATTCAGAATTTCCCTTTTTGGTTACAATATAAAAAAGCTTTGGGGAAAATCTTGCCACAGGTTTTTCATTTGCATTTCTGCGCAGATTATTGGATACGATTGCGTCAACATCTCCATTTTGCAGGGCGGCAGAAAAAGATTTTTCATCATAGTACATTATATTGGTGGTGGTAAAGTTATTCTTTGCCGCATATTCGAAAAATACTTCATTTTGCCTGTTTTTATAGAGTAATCCAACTCTCATGCCATTCATGGACTTGAAATCTCCATATCCTATTCTCACGTTATTCTCCCGAATGAATATTTCTCCGAAGCTTATCCCCGTCGGGTATTCACAGTATTCAAAGATTTCCGCTCGCGCCGGCGTAAATATTACTGCGTTAAGGATGTCTATTTCACCTTTTTCCAGCATCGAAAAACATTCAGACCAGCTTGCATGAACAAAATCATATTTAAAACCTGCCCGATCTGAAATAGCTTCAAGATATTTGTAGCCATATCCATACGGAGATCCATTCTCATCCGCAGCGTAAAATCCAGTGTGCCCGGGAATACCGACTTTTACTGAAAGCAGATCGTCTGCTGCAGATTCATTAATCCAAAGAAAATGAAAAAGTATTATCAAAAGAACTACGAAATTCAATTCTCTTAATTCATTTTTTCTCATTCAAGAATCTTTCAATTCATGTTAAATAATTTTGTCGGGTCAAATTCTTT
>WREM01000152.1 GCA_009779335.1 Streptococcaceae bacterium
GTCTTATTGAATGGAATGAACAGCACTATGAAAAAGCTGGACAAAGATTACAAACAGGAAATATCTCTATTAACCCTATACGTGAACAAGGAAAGAATACGGTAAAGGGTTGTGAATATTGTCCTTTCAAATCAATTTGTCGATTTGAAGCAAGTAGTCACATGAATGACTATGCAAGAGTAGTGGGCAGTAAATCAACTGCTGAAATTCAAGAAGAATTGAAAGGAGGGAGATAGATGTCTGATTTACAATTAACAGCAGAGCAGAAACAAGCCATTTTTAGTTCAGGCCATAATATCTTAGTATCTGCGAGTGCAGGATCTGGTAAGACTTTTGTTATGGCTAATCGCATTATTGAAAAAATCAAGTCTGGTGTAGATATTGAAAGTTTATTTATCTCTACCTTTACAAAGAAAGCTGCAGGCGAACTCAGACAGCGTATTGAAAAAGACTTAAAAGAAGCCATTCAATCTTCTTCTAACCTTGAAGAACGTCAAAAATTAGGTTTTGCTTTACAGAGATTGTCAAATGCCGATATAGGAACAATGGACAGTTTTACACAAAAATTACTTAAGACACACTTCAATCTTGTTGATGTAGATCCTAATTTTAATATATTAGCTGATAAGACTGAGCGTGATTTAATCCAAGAAGATATTTTTGAAAATCTGGTAGAAGCTTATTTATCAGAAGATGAAAATATTCCTTCTGCTTTTCAAATTTCAAAAAAAGAATTTGAAAAAATGATAAAAAATTTTTCAACAGGAAGAAATATCAAGGGATTCAAAGATGTAGTTTACAGTATTTACTCCTTCTCTTTATCTACTGAAAATCCGATAAAATGGCTAGAAAATCAATTTTTGGAAGGTTATTCTAAGTATAAAAAGTTCTCTGATTTACCTTCAGAATTTACAGGGCAGTTGCATGAAGAATTATCAAAATTTTATGAGCAATTAGACAATTTATTACAAGAAAATGCACTTACAGCAAAAACACTTGAAAAAGCTCAAATTGTATATGACAATAAAACATTTTTATTAGAAGCACTCATCAATAAGGATTTTTCGCAATTTGCAGACTTATTCAATAGTTTAGATTGGTTCAGATGGACCATTAAAGATGAAGCATTTAAGAAACGATTCAATGAAACAATCGGAACAAAAGCTTCCCCGGGACTAGCTCGACAATTCAATGAGCAGGTCAAACATTCTCCAATCATTGAGGAATATCAACCTCAAGCAGTGGAATTAATAAAAAATTTACAGATATTTTCTCTTTATTTTTACAAGGTTTACTTAGATCGTAAACGTCAAGAAAATACGTTTGATTATGCAGATATTGCACATTTTGCGATAGAAATTCTAGAAAATAATCCTCAAGTGGCTGATTTTTATCGAGCAAAATATAATGAAATCATGATCGATGAATATCAAGATACCAGTCATGTTCAGGAAAAGATGCTTCAACTACTCAGTAAAAATGGGGATGGCACAGATAATATTTTTATGGTTGGAGACATTAAACAATCTATCTATGGTTTTCGTCAGGCAGACCCAAGCTTATTTCTGAAAAAATATCAAGACTATCAAAAAGAAGATAATCCTCATGAATTAATCAGATTAAAGGAAAATTTCCGATCTCGTCCTGAAATCATTCAGTTCACTAATCAAGTATTTACTCATCTTATGGATACTTCTGTGGGAGAAATGACTTATGGCAAAGAAGAAGAGCTTGTGCAGGGAAATATCAAAGATTACCCTCAGGAACCTGAGCAAGATTTTTTGCCAGAGCTGTTACTTTATCAGAGCGAGAGTAATGGTAATACAGACGATGAAAATTTAGAAAAAGTATCTGATGGTGAAATCAGAGCTACTGCGAAACAAATTCAGCAATTAATAAAAAATGGCATTCAACCTAAAAATATCGCTATTCTTGTACGTTCAAAGACCAATAACAATAAAATTGAAGACATTTTAACTTCTTATGATATTCCTCTTGTACTTGATGAAGGGCGTGTGGAATTTCTTAAGTCTATAGAGGTTCAAGTTATGTTAGATGTTTTACGTGCCATTGATAATCCACTCTATGATATTCCTTTGGTTGCAACTTTACGTTCTCCCTTGTTCAGATTCAATGAAGATGAATTGACACGACTCAGTTTACAAGGAGATAAAAAAGACAATTTCTGGACTAAATTGAACAATGCTCTTGCTGGTAATGGATTAAAATCTGATTTAATTGATGATCAATTAGAAGACAAAATCAATAAATTTAGGCATACATTTACAGAATGGCGTAAACTTGTCAATCAAATGCCGATTCATGAATTACTCTGGAAGATCTATACAGATTCTTATTACTTTGATTATGTTGGAGCTTTGCAAAATGGGCAAATGCGACAAGCCAATTTACAAGCATTAACCAGTCGTGCAAGTAATTATGAAAAATCAGGGTATAAAGGACTGTTCAAGTTTATCAAGATGATTGATAAGTTCATGGAACAGGAAAATGATCTTGCCTCTGTGCATATCAAACTACCACAAAATGCCGTGCGTGTCATGACCTTTCATAAATCTAAGGGTTTAGAATTTGACTATGTCTTTCTCATGAATTTTCAATCTAAATTCAATCAAAAGGATTTACAAAAATCGATCATTATTAACCGAGATAATGGTGTAGGA
>WREM01000153.1 GCA_009779335.1 Streptococcaceae bacterium
ACCTGTTGAGGTCTTACTCGAAAAAATCCGAGCTGAAAAGCTGAAACTCTATGAGGCAGGCAAGCTCAAGAAAAATGATTTGCAGGAAACGGTCATTTATAAAGCTGAGGATAACTCATATTATGAGAAGATACAAGGAACCATTGAAAAGATTGAAGTCCCTTATTCAATTCCAACTAATTGGCAATGGCTCAAAACGCAACAGTTAAACGAGCTAACTATGGGACAGAGTCCCAAAGGTGCTGCAGTAACTGAGTTTGAAACAAGCGACTCCATAGAATTTCATCAAGGAAAAAGTGATTTTACTACTGACATTCTAGGTCATTCCTCAAAATATACAACCCAAGTTACAAAACTCGTTTCAGCTCCAAGTATTGTAATGTCAGTAAGAGCTCCCGTCGGAGATGTCAATTTACTTAATCATGATATTGTGATTGGTCGTGGTCTTGCGGCAATAACACCTTATAAACCTATGTCTAGGAATTTTGAATACCTATATCTCAAAACTCTAAAACCCTCCTTAGAGCGAAAAGCCACAGGCTCTACTTTCAAAGCTATAACTGGACAAGTTCTTCAAAATATGCTAGTTTTACTACCACCGCTCAAAGAACAAGAACGTATCGTTACGCAAGTTGAGAAATTTTATTTTCAAATCGCTCAACTGCCTCGGTAATTCTTCCTTGCTCCGCCGTCGGTGGGATAGGAATAAGTAAAGCGTTAATACTTGATGAATTTAAGGTTGTTCCTTTAATTGCATCTTTCGAGTCGCCACTATTTGCGATATTCGGCAGGAACTTGAAAAGGTAATTTCTAAATATGTTCCCAGTATCAAAGTAAGGAAAAACCGAAATAATCGCTTCATTGTGAGCAGCATCAATTCCAAGAATTGAGACCCGCCCAACCGTGAGTTTAAAACTCATGAGCAGAGTACCACTCGGCGAAATTTTACCTCTGAACAAAGGAATCGCTAAATTAGACAGTTTTTCTTTAGTATCTGTTATCATTCCATTTTCAGGCATGTCTGCGATAGAAATCCAAGGAATATCAGTCCCCCAATATTCTGTTGCGGATCTCGGAGGCGTTTTTCCTAAGTAATAGCTAACCACATCTTTGAAACGACAATATCGCCAAGTATTTGGTAACTCTGAAATATCATTAAGTTTTTCTTCAGAGTTGCCCATCTTCTCATAATATGAGCTGACTGAACAAAAAACACAGAAATTCCTATAAAATTTCTGTGTTCCACATTACCAAGTCACGACTTTATCAACAATATTCTGCTGTTCATTCGCCGACTTTCTGAGATAAATCCGAGTGGTCTCAATACTCTCGTGCCCCATCAAATCTGCGAGTAGGGAAATATCATTGTATTTACTCAAAAAATTCTTCGCAAAAAGATGGCGAAAAGAGTGCGGATAAACGACTTTCGGATTCAGCCCATACTTCTCCGCATAGTTTTTGAGCTGTTGAGCGATGCCACGTGTGGTAATCGGCTCATCAAAACGATTAAGAAAGAGGTAGCCTGTCTGTCTCTTTTCGTTTTCAAGCCATTTCAAAGTCTCTGTCCGCAAGCGTTTTGGTATGTAAAGCCGCCTGACTTTCCCACCTTTGGAATAAATGTCAAAATAGCCAATCTCAACATGCTCAACCTTAATTTTAATCAGCTCACTGACTCGTGCTCCCGTCGCTCCCAAATACCAAACGACAAAAGTCCATTTGAGATTTCCGCCATTTCGGAGCTTTCGCTTAAGAAAAAGATAATCGGCGTGACTGATGACATCTTCCAAAAAAGACTTCTGTTGAATCTTGATGAAGTTCAATTTTAGCTTGTCTTTGTGAATAAACTCAAGGTATTTGTTAATCCCTTGAATTCGGAGATTGACCGTCTTTGGCTTGAAATGTTCAAGCAGATAACCCTTATACTCTAGCAAATCTTCAAGTTTCAGCTCGTAGTTATTCAAAAAGTAGTTTGTACCATAGAGGTAAGACCTCACGGTATTTTCAGCAAGCCCTTGCTTTCGCAGGTGCAGTTCAAATGGATTCATGGATTTGCTCCTATCTTTGTCCTGATAGGAAATTCCACCGCATGATACTATTTTACCGCTTTTAGTCTGTTGAGTTTTTGAGTGAGTTTATAAATCGTGTGAACGATGCGATTTTGTTCATTTTCAGGAGGAAAAGGAATAAGTAGTGAGAGTAAAACTTCTCTTGAAATACCGGGAATCATTGATTGTGCATGGAATTGTATTGCATCAATTTTAGAACTTAAAAAGTAACGGATAAATTCTAAATCCATATCGTAAAATGAGCTAATTGCCATAATCTGTCGAGCTATGTGTGCTTGATTAAACGGATTGTATGCTATTTCTCCAACAGTCCCTTTTACTGTAATAAGTAAGTCATTTTTATAAGCAATTACTGATGGAAAATTTGTAGAACGAGAAGTAATTATTTTCCCATCAGTAAAGTTTGATGCACCTGTCAAATAGGGAATTGCTCCTTCCAAGTCATCCTGGAAATCAGAAGTTTTTAAGTCTCTGCCAGACACTAACTTCAATATATCTTTGAAGTAAATCAACTTCCAGCTTGTTGGTATAGGAGTATCAAAATCAATTTTTTCCTTGTTCCAGTAATATGAGTTATCCTCAGCTTTATAAATGACCGT
>WREM01000154.1 GCA_009779335.1 Streptococcaceae bacterium
AAGGATATGTTTTCTCACATGAGGAAGCATCTTATCCCCGTCATTAAGCATATAGAAAAGTAAAATTGGCACGAGTATAACAACCAAGACAATACCTGCAATAACTCCTACAACGTTTCCTAGACTAAAGGTCAAGCCATTAAGCACGTTCTTCAATACATCTGTATAGGAGATGTTAAGATTGTTAATGATTTGATCGCCATTGACTTGTTTATAAAGCTGGCTGAATTGTGAATTTCTTGATAATCCTTCTACCCAACTGAGCGTTTGCGAGTACATTTTTGGTGTGCTTGCAATCAATCCAGTAAGCTGATTGATGACATTTGGAATGACTGTCGCAATGATAATAACAAAAACAGCAATTAAGGCTAAAACAATGAGCAAGATCGCAACTATTTTTTTGAAATGCCATTTCCTCTCCATGAAATGAACCACAGGATGAAAAACATAAAATAAAAACCCTGAGATGAGAAAAGGGATAAAAAGCAAACCAAGCAATGTACTCACTGGAGTGAATACAAAGGTGATTTGATTAAGTAAAAATATGATAAGAATGACGGCTAAAATTTCTATTGTCCAGAAAAATAATTTACTGTTTTTGAACATTGAGTTTCCATTTCTGTTTTCTTTTTATTTTTGATTTATAATATATTATAACACAATATCACACGTTAAAAATAGGAGATAAGATGAATATAAAAATGACACGAGATACTCTATCTGATACATACTTTGATGCTTTGCGTATCCGTCATCTTGTATTTGTCAAGGAGCAAGGCGTTCCAGAAACTTTAGAAATGGAAAGCCCTATTGACGAGGCTCACGCCATTCATTTTGTTTGCTATGATGATGAAAATCAAGCTCTGGGAACAGCCCGGTTATTGTATAAAGGCAAGGAAAATTTTGTACAACGTATGGCAGTCATCAAGGAAGCTCGTGGCAAGGGCATCGCCAACCAACTCTTGCAGGCTGTTATTGACTGTGCCACCAATAAAAACTCAGACAAACTGACCCTTCACGCACAACTGTCTGCAAAAAATCTCTATGTTAAACACGGATTCATTGAAGAGGGGGAAATCTTCCAAGAAGCAGGAATTGATCACATCACAATGATAAAAACACTCAAATAAAAAAGCGATAAAATCGCTTTTTTATCTCCCTAAGAAAAATACGTCATAGATAAACATGAATGCCATGAGTAAATTTCGAGTTAATAATGCCGCACCTGTAGGCTTTTTATTTTTGAAAGCTTTAGGAATTGCAGTTGAACTTATGATAATGATTATCAATAAAAGAGCAACACCGATAAAATAGGACTTGTCATGTATGAATGCCATGACAATAAGTAATATCATCAACAATAATCCAAGTGGTGCTGCAAAAAATTTCAAGCGATTTTGCTTGTGCAGTATTTCATCCGTCGTTTCTTTTGACGCCAAGAATGATTCATAAGCAAAGACAATTAATAGTCCTACTTCTAATACTAGTTGTATCCAATACATGATATTCTCCTTTTCTTTATTTCAATATTCTTTTAACTTGTCCCTGCAAGTCAGGGATAACCTCTTCTTCAAACCAAGGATTCTTCTTAAGCCAGATATTATTTCTAGGTGAAGGGTGAACCAAGGGGAAATAATCGGGCAGATAGATCTTATAATCTTTGACAAGTTCCGTAATTTTAATTGATTTTCCTAATCCTAGATAATGCGATTGTGCGTATGCACCAATAAGAATAGTCAACTCTATTTCAGGCATATTAGCCAAAAGCATGGGATGATAAGCATCAGCAATGTCTTTGCGTGGGGGCAAATCTCCTGATTTTCCCTTTCCTGGGAAATAAAAATCCATAGGTAAAATGGCTAACTGACGAGAATGGTAAAAGGTTTCACGATTCATACCTAACCATTCTCTTAATCTATCTCCTGATGGATCATTCCAAAAAATCCCTGACTCTTGGGCTTTAATTCCCGGAGCTTGTCCAACAATGAGAATCTTTGCTTTCTTATGTACAGAATAAAGGGGTTGCCAACCTTTAGCAGTAAATTCCTTGTTTGCTTCATCTGCAATAATTAATTTTTTGATTTGCTCAAAGCTAGGCATATCTTACGACCTACTCTTTCCATTTGCTGATCTAAGTAAAATCACATAAGAGAAAATCACAAGTATGAGCACTACAATAAGCACGATCGGAGCATAGAACCAGACCAATGCAAAACTGATTCCAAAAATGCTAAAAAGCATCCCTGCTGGAAATGTATGTGTTAAGTCTTCTCGCTCAAGCTTTGAATGCAGTCGCCTTAACTCTCTATCCATTAAATGAAAGGAACCTACAGATAAGATACCTACTAATAAATAAGTAATTTCTGGTAAAATTTTCATGGGCTCTCTTCCCACCCAACTGGTGATGAAAGGAAAAAGACTCATGATGAATAACCATAACACATATAAACATAAATACGAGCATTAATATGCTCTACACGTTTGAAAAGATTATGATGATTGTACCAAACATTCAAAACCAGAGCGAAACTTATGGCATAAGCAAACAAAGGTATAGCCAGTGTTTTCAAAGCTTCTAAACTCACTGTCTCAGGAACTCTTAATTCTAAAACCATGATTGTCGCAATAATGGCAATGATTGCATCTGTAAATGCTAGAAAAC
>WREM01000155.1 GCA_009779335.1 Streptococcaceae bacterium
AATGGATTATCCGGGGAATATTAAAGTAACAGTCATTCGTGAAACACGAGCTGTTGATTATGCCAAATAAGATATAAAAAGAAATTAGTTGAGATGATTTCTTTTTTTATTACTTTTCAGTTACAAACTTTATTTTTATATTACGAACTATGGAAATCAGAAAGCAAAATTGATAAACTGAATAAAAGAAGTAATAAAGAGGAGGGGAAATGGTAGAACGTGGATTATTAATTGTATTTTCAGGACCATCTGGTGTCGGAAAAGGAACAGTTCGGTCAAAAATTTTTGAATCAGATGACAATAAATTTGAATATTCTGTATCCATGACGACACGGGCACAGCGTCCAAAGGAGATAGACGGAAGAGATTATTATTTCGCCAGTCGTGGAGATTTTGAAGCCATGATTACTGATGGACAGATGTTAGAATATGCTGAATATGTAGGCAATTATTATGGGACACCACTGACTTATGTTAATCAGACGCTTAATGAAGGGAAAGATGTTTTCCTTGAGATTGAAGTTCAGGGTGCCTTGCAGGTCAAGGAAAAAATGCCGGATGGAATTTTTATCTTCCTCACTCCTCCTGATTTAGACGAATTACGTGATCGCCTAGTTGGGCGTGGGACGGACAGTCAGGAAATCATTGACGATCGTATGAAAAAAGCAAAAGAAGAAATTCGCCTCATGAGTGAATACGATTATGCCGTGGTGAATGATGATGTTGATTTGGCTGCAGAGCGTGTTAAAAAAATTATTGAAGCTGAACATTGCCGTGTTGATCGTGTGATTGGTCGATATGAGCACATGATTCAGGATTAAATGTTAGAAAAAAGAACTGGAGAAAATTATTATGATGTTAGAACCCTCTATTGATAAATTATTAGACAAAGTAGATTCCAAATATTCGCTTGTAGTGCTAGAAGCTAAACGTGCTCATGAATTGCGTGATGGTGAACGCCCTACACAAACCTTTACTTCACATAAGAGAACCTTGCAAGCCTTAGAAGAAATTGAAAGTGGAAAGGTAACGATTCATCCATCCCCTGAATCTAAGCGTAATACCTTGGCTGAAAAATATGAATTGGAACGCTTGAAAAAGAAAATGGAAGAAAAGCTCATTAAAGAGCAACTTGCCGAAGAAGAAGCTCAAGAAGCTGAAAAACAAAAAGAAGCTTTGGAAGCTAAAAACAAAGAGTAGAATCAAGACTCTTTTTTGTTTATTGAATGGAAATATTGTTAAACTATGATAAAATATAAGTAGAGATAGAGAAGAGGGAAAGGAATACCATGAAAAGAATCATTATTGCTTGTGGAATTGTCGGAGCGTTTGTATTACTTGGATTAGCAGTTATCTTTGCACCTAAACAAGGGGACAAGTCTAATAATAATCAAACGAACACGCTTCAAAGTGAAGAAATGAGTGCGTCGATAGCAAATTCTAAAGCCCAGAAGGCAGAAGAGCAAAAGATTATTGATGCTATCAATGCAGCATCAAAAGATCTTAATCCCTCTTCATTGAAGAATGCACAGATGGCATTGGCCTATTTCCAAAAGATAGATTCAAATAATGCCAAAAAATATGAGCAACCAGTTGCAGATATGCAAACTCGTATGAATCTGATGATAGATGCACAAAATAAAGTCAATGCTTTCCAAAAAAATGTCAGAGATACAAATAATCAACAAATTGCACAAGATGCAGTCAATAAAATAGTCAACCCTAATGATCAAAAAGTTAAACAGGCTTTACAAGATAAAATTGACCATGGGGTGCAGGCCCTACAAAATGCAGATCAACAAGCTTCAAAGCAAGCTTCAAGTGCAATGGCCAAAACACAAGCTCAAATTGCAGATGTAAAAGCTAAGGGAGATGCGACTGCAGCTGAAGCTCAGGCAGGTATTGACCAATCAGGTGGGAAATTAGTGGCTTATGCAACAGCTGTTGATGCTTCAGGGAAAGTAGTTTATACAACCCCTCGCTATAAACAAGCAGCAGATGCCAATAACAATGCATTTAACTGGGCTAGTAATGTAGATCATTTCCAAAATACTGCGAAAATTATTATTCATACAGTGGATGCATCAAAATAAAGCACAGCCGTGCTTTTTCTTTTTGAAAATATGGTAAAATAAGTCTATGATAATGTCGGTAAAAAAAATAGCGAAGGTCATTGTAGATGTTCCTTTAATGCAAACAGATAAGCCCTTTTCCTACCTCGTACCAGAAGAATTTCAAGAAATATTAAAAATAGGAATGCGGGTACACGTTCCTTTTGGACGTTCTAATCGTCTTTTACAAGGGATAGTAATCGGTTTTTCTGATGTCAGTGAAGAGAGCACTCAGTTGAAAGAAATTGTAGAATGCTTAGATTTTCAGCCCGTATTAACAAAAGAACAGTTGAGCCTTGCAGATCAGATGCGACACCGTGTTTTTTCTTATAAAATTACGTGTTTGAAAGCCATGTTGCCCAATCTTTTGAATTCAAATTATGATAAAATCCTGACGGATAAGGAAGGTAGTGAACAACTTTGGTCTCAATTATCTGAGAATGAGAAAAAATCAGCTTTGAAATCTATTCAATCAGGAGATTTGAAAGTTGATTACCTTGCAAA
>WREM01000156.1 GCA_009779335.1 Streptococcaceae bacterium
CCAGAGAACTAATCTCTTGCTTTTTTGAAGTTTTTTTAGTAGAATAATAATGTTGTCTTTGTGGATTCCATAAAGTACAACCGCACGAAGTCAGGTATGAAAGTGGTGAATACCCACCCACCTGCCAAGGCGAGTCTTACAAATTTATAAAGGAGGAATCACAAATGGCTGATTACGCAATCATCAAAACTGGTGGTAAACAAGTCAAAGTTGAAGTTGACCAAGAAATTTACATCGAAAAACTTGATGTAGAAGCTGGACAAACAGTAACTTTTGATGAAGTTGTACTTGTTGGAGGGAAAGCTACGAAAGTAGGAACTCCCTTTGTAGAAGGTGCGACAGTAACTGGTGAAGTCGAAAAACATGGTAAGCAAAAGAAAGTTGTTACTTTCCAATACAAACCTAAAAAACACTCTCACCGTAAACAAGGTCACCGTCAACCTTATACAAAAGTAGTGATCAAATCAATCAACGCATAATCATGATTGAAGTGGTCATCAGGTCGAGAAAGAATAAGATAGTTTCTTATGAAATATCAGGACACGCAGAATCTGGCGAATATGGACATGACATTGTCTGTTCAGCAGTCAGTGTGTTGTCCATCACAACAGCGAATAACATCTATGAAATGGCTTTAATGAAGCCTATTACCAAAACAGAAGATGGGTATCTCTATGTTGAAATTCCTTTTCATTCACCTGACAAACAACAAGAAATGGCTCAAACATTACTCAAAGCTTTCAGCAATGCGATGAAAGCAGTTGAGAAAAATTATGGGCAATACATTACATTAAAATTTGAAAATGGAGGGCAATAATATGCTTGAATTAAATCTGCAACTCTTCGCCCATAAAAAAGGTGGAGGATCAACTTCTAATGGTCGTGACTCACAATCTAAACGCCTTGGTGCAAAAGCATCAGATGGTGAAGTAGTAACTGGAGGGTCAATCCTTTTCCGTCAACGTGGGACTCATATCCATCCGGGAGCTAACGTTGGACGTGGTGGGGATGACACACTCTTCGCAAAAATTGAAGGATCTGTTAAATTTGAAATGAAACGTGGAAAAAAACACGTATCTGTTTATCCAGTCGCTTCTAAATAATTAATCAGACCTCTTGAAAGGTCTTTTTTCTTGTAAAAATAGGATGAATCAGAAATTGGATGAAATCTGTTATAATAGAGAAAGAAAAGAAGTCATTTGGAGAAATTATTTGCAAAAAAATTCTATAGAATTTCAACTAGAAAATCCTGAGGATACAGTCCTTATATTTGGAGCAGAAGATAAATATCTCAAGTTGATAGAAAGTCAGCTTGATGTGAAAATCAACTATCGTGGAGAAACGGTTCAAATTTCTGGTGAAAACCAAGAAAATATAGAGCAAGGACGACGGGTCACACAAGCACTTTTAGTGCTTATCTCTCGTGGTTTACCTATCCATACCTCTGATATAATGATTGCCATCAAGATGGGATTAGAAGATGATATAGAAAATTTTGTGGCTCTCTATGAAATTGAATTGACCAAGGATGCGAGTGGAAAGCCTATTTCTCTGAAAAATCTAGGTCAGAAAGCTTATGTCGATGCTGTCAAGTATCATGATGTAACATTTGGTATTGGACCTGCAGGAACAGGAAAGACCTTTCTTGCTGTGGTCTTGGCTGTACAGGCTCTACGAAACGGTCAGGTTAAACGCATTATCTTGACCCGACCTGCCGTTGAAGCAGGAGAAAATCTTGGTTTTTTACCGGGAGATCTACAAGAAAAGGTTGATCCCTATCTTCGACCTGTCTATGATGCTCTTTTTCAAATTCTTGGGAAAACAGCGACAGAACGCATGATGGAACGTGGGACTATCGAGATTGCTCCTCTTGCCTATATGCGTGGGCGTACGCTAGATGACGCTTTTGTCATCCTAGATGAAGCCCAAAATACAACAACCATGCAAATGAAAATGTTCCTCACTCGTCTAGGATTTAATTCTAAGATGATTGTCAATGGAGATATTTCACAGATTGATTTACCAAGAAATGCAAAATCTGGTTTGGTCGATGCTAAGGATAAATTGTCCCAAGTCGCAAGTATAGAATTTGTTTATTTCACAGCTAAAGATGTCGTTAGACACCCTGTCGTTGCACAAATCATCAAGGCCTACGAACCTAAATCTATTGAAGAAGATGTGAAAGAAGATTGATATGTACATTCAAATCATGGATGAAACTGGACAAGTTTCAAAAGAGATAATCAAGCAAACACAAGAGCTATTAAAGCAGTCTGCACAGGCACTCAAACTTTCTGATAATAAGGAAATGTCAGTGACCTTTGTGGATAATCTACGTTCGCAAGAAATAAATTTACACTATCGTCAAAAGGATGCTCCTACAGATGTCATCAGTTTGGAATATCAACCTGATGAAACAGAGTTTTTCTTTGATGAGGATATGGAAATTCCTGATGAATTGGCTGATGAGCTGGCTGATCCCTTTATGGGAGAATTATTTATCTCCATTGATAAGGCAAAAGAACAAGCCGAAGAATACGGACATAGCCTAGAACGTGAATACGGTTGGTTAGCTGTGCACGGATTCTTACATATTAACGGATA
>WREM01000157.1 GCA_009779335.1 Streptococcaceae bacterium
TAAACCGATTATCATCTTCTCTGTAGTCACTAATGCTCTGATTAATTTTATCATTACCCTGACAGTTGTCTTGGTTTTTGCTATTTTTAACGGGGTAACTTTTGGTTGGAATGTTGTTTTTGTGCCGTTACTACTTATTGAAATTGTCTTATTAGCTACAGGACTAGCCTTTATCTTATCAACCCTGTTTGTGAAATTTCGGGACTTAGCACCGATTTGGGAAGTGGTGATGCAGGCGGGACTATATGCAACACCTATCATTTACCCTGTAACTTTGGTTTCTGATTCACATCGTCAGGTGGCTGAGTGGATGCTTATGAATCCTATGGCTCAAATTATTCAGGATTTGCGATATATTTTAACCTTTAGTAATAATGCCAATCCTACCGTTTGGCAACTGGTGCACAATCCATTTATGGTTGCTGTACCTTATGTCTTGCCGGTTCTCATTTTCTTCTTCGGGTTCTGGATTTTCAATAAAAATGCCAATAAATTTGCGGAGATTGTATAAAAATGAATGATAATATAGCAGTAAAAATAGATCATGTCAGTAAATTCTTCCGTTTACCAACGGAAGCGACAAATAGCTTACGTACTCTTTTGGTTAATCGTTTGCGTGGAATTAAGGGGTACAAAGAGCAAAAAGTGTTGAGAGATATTTCCTTTGAAGTTGAAAAAGGAGACTTCTTCGGTATTGTTGGACGTAATGGTTCGGGGAAATCAACACTTCTCAAAATCATTTCACAGATTTATACGCCAGAGCATGGAACAGTTGATGTGAATGGAAAATTGGTCTCATTCATTGAGTTAGGTGTAGGATTTAATCCTGAATTAACCGGACGTGAAAATGTCTATCTTAACGGAGCCATGCTTGGTTTCTCTCGTGATGAGATTGATGATATGTATGAGGATATTGTAAATTTTGCAGAATTACATGAATTCATGAATCAAAAGCTTAAAAATTATTCCTCAGGGATGCAAGTTCGTCTAGCCTTTTCTGTAGCAATTAAAGCCAAAGGGGATGTTCTGGTCCTTGATGAAGTTCTTGCTGTAGGAGATGAAGCTTTTCAAAAGAAATGTAATGACTATTTTATGGAACGTAAAAAGTCAGGGCTAACTACAATTCTTGTCACTCATGATATGGGAGCAGTAAAAAAATATTGCAATAAGGCAGTTTATATCAAAGAAGGACTCATCGAAGAAGTAGGAAATCCTGAAACAGTGGCAATGAAGTATTCTTTAGACAATGCTAGCCATATGGCTTCACTATCAGTAGATGACAAAGAGATTAATGAATCAAATTCTTCAAAATTTCTTGATAATTTACAATTTAAACTCTTATCTGATGATATTGTAGATTCAGATAAAGATATAGAATTTGAATTATCTTATGATATTCTTCGAGATGTTTCCTCACATGTAGTCTTCTCTCTATCAGAAACAAGCGATGCTTACCAGCTTTACAATGATAACTCAACAGAGAACATGACACAAGGTAGAGGACATTTCATCTATAGATATAAATTCAAACTTGAGTCTATAAATAAGCAGAAGGCTAAATTTCAAATCTCTGTATTCAGTGAAGATGACTTAATAGGCTTTCTTCCTGAAAAAGACCTACCAAATATTTTTGTCGGAAACAGAAATGAAGAGATTTCTCGTCGTGATGAGCATTCAAACACAGGAATCATTCGCCGAAATGGAGAATGGCAATTAGAAAGTAAATAAAATGAAACGAATTTTATTCTTTGTACATTTTAACAAATACAATGAATTATCAGACCATGTTTTATATACATTAAAGGAGATGCAACCTCTTTTTGAGCGTGTCATTTTTATTTCTAACAGTTCTATATCTAATGAAAACAAAGAAAAAATAGAACCTTTAAGCAATGATTTTATCCAGCGTGAAAATGTTGGTTTTGACTTTGCTGCTTGGCGCGATGCCGTTGATTTTGTTGGTCAAGAGGAATTGGAAAGCTATGATTCCGTGACTATGATGAATGATACATGTTTTGGTCCTTTGTATGATATGGCTCCTTATTATGAAAAATATGAAGCTGAAAACATAGACATTTGGGGAATGACCAACCACCGAATCTATAAAGAATCAAAAAGACATATCTTCCCTGAGCATATTCAGTCTTACTTCAGAGTTTTTTCTAATCAGGTTGT
This sequence comes from Streptococcaceae bacterium, assembly GCA_009779335.1. Taxonomy (GTDB): domain Bacteria; phylum Bacillota; class Bacilli; order Lactobacillales; family Streptococcaceae; genus Lactococcus. Next base: position 2,176 of record WREM01000157.1, read on the forward strand.
AAAATCTGATACATTCAAAATTTTTTGGTCTTCCATAGAAAATTTCAGAGACGTGCAAAAGGTCATTGATCTTTACGAAACACAATCTACGACAGTTTTCTTAGATGCAGGGTTTAAATATGAAACGATTCTTGATACACGAGAGTTAGACGATTCACGTCTGCTCCATCCTGACTTCTCTTTCTTTGCACCAGATATAATATTACAAGAAAAAGTCCCTTTTATTAAGGTCAAGGCCTTTCAGAGTATTGAGAGTGCAGGAATTGCCAAATATATGTTGGATTATATCAAGGACAATACTCGCTATTCAAAAACGCTGATTACTAAGCATCTCTCAACCATTGACTATCCTGACGCCAATTATCTATTGGTAGATAAATATCTGGA
>WREM01000158.1 GCA_009779335.1 Streptococcaceae bacterium
AGCGATAAAGAAATATAATCTTATTGTTGAGCCCTTGTTACTCATGGAAAAATTACATGAGTCATTAGCAAAGATGAGAACTAGACGTGGCTCTATTGATTTTGACAGCGATGAAGCCAAGATTCACGTGAATGAACGAGGGTTTGCCATAGATGTAGAGAAGCGTCAGCGTGGTACAGCGGAGCGTATGATTGAATCCTTCATGCTCATCGCAAATGAGACAGTGGCTAGACACTTTGAAGAGCAAAATCTGCCTTTCCTCTATCGGATTCACCAAGAGCCTAAACCTGCTCAACTGGAAGAATTTGCAAACATAGCGGCATCATTTGATATCCAAGTAGATAAGAAAAATCTAGCTCATAATCAAAAAGCCTTCCAACATATTTTAGAAACCATAAAAGGAAGGCCAGAGGAGAGTATCTTGTCGACCTTGCTGTTGCGTTCGATGCAACAAGCCAGATATTCAGAAAAAAATCTGGGACACTATGGATTGGCAGCTGACACATATACACACTTTACCAGTCCCATTCGGCGTTATCCAGATTTAATCGTTCATCGTTTAATCAGAGAGCTTTCAAATTCCAGTTCAGATAAATTGAAAGCTTGGCAAGAAAAGCTGCCTAAGATTGCTCATCAATCAAGTGAGCGAGAACAGCGTGCAGTTACTGCTGAGCGAAAAGTAGAAAAAATGAAAAAAGCAGAATATATATCTGCTTATATTGGTCAGGAATTTGCTGGAATAATTTCTGGAATCACTAAATTCGGGCTGTTCATACAACTTGAAAATACCATTGAAGGATTGATAGATATAGCCAGTCTCAGAGACGATTACTATGTCTATGACCGTCGTATGAATCAATTAATGGGTCAAAAAACGGGAAATACGTTCAAATTAGGTCAACCTATAAGGGTTAAAGTAATAGAGGCAGATAAATTCTCAGGGCATATTGATTTTGAGTATTTGTCAGATAATTTTGATAGGATAGATAAATAATTAGAAACAGAAAGAGGATAAAATGGACAAACAATTAGATTTGAAAAAAACAGCATTAGTAATCATTGATTTACAAAAGGGAATTGTAGGGCGTGAGGGATTCGCTCCCTATTCTGCAAAAGAAGTTATCGAAAAAAATGACCTTCTTATTGGAAAATTGGCAAATACAGAAGCCTTGGTCGTCTATGTTCATGTCAAAAATTACGGTGGGGAATCGCTCAAACCAATAGCAGACAATGCTCCTTTGAGTGCAGGGAAATTACCTGAAGATTTCTCAGATTTCATCCAACCGTCAGCCTACGATGAAGCCATCGCAAATACCATCCATGTCACTAAACATAATTGGGGAGCTTTCTATGGGACGGATTTAGACGTTCAGCTTCGTCGTCGTGGGATTGATACTATGATACTAACAGGAATAGCAACAACTATTGGGGTAGATACAACTGCTCGTGAAGCTTTTCAAGGTGGATATAATCTGATTTGTGTGGAAGATGCTATGACAGATTTTGATGGGACATATCATACAGATACCATAGAAAAGACATTCAAACGCATTGCACGGGTGCGTTCAACAGATGAAACGCTAGAAATGTTATAAAAAAGAGCTGAATAAGCTCTTTTTATTTGAATAATAAGGCAAGCAATAGACTAAGAGCAGTGCTGGCGTTGAAAAGAATGAGGTTGTCAATTTGATATTTGAAGGTTTGTGATTTGACTTGCTGTTGAAGAAATTTCTTCATGTTAGACCAGACAAAAGGAAGAATAAGTAAGCTTATAAGCGACCACAGAGGAAGGATATGGCAAGCTACAGCTAGAAGAATCATTAATATAGCTAGGATATAGACGATACGATATAGTTTCAAAGAGAGAGACTTTTTCAAATAGTAAGGCAATGTATATCTTCCATTCTTGATGTCTTGCTCTAAATCACAGATATTATCTGAAAACATGACATTGAAATTCTGACAGAAGCAGATTATTCCGACAATGGACAAGGGAATAAGAAGAGCGAAGTCCCATGTCCAATTCATTTTCCAACCTTTAAATTCAATAAAGAAGTAACCTTTATCAAAAGAGTTGATATAGACCGCAAGAAAAAATCCCAAGAATCCTTCACATAGACCAGCCAGTATCTCTCCCAAGGGAAACCGAGAAAAGGCAAAGGGGCCAAATGTATAAAAGACAGCCACAAAAAAGCAAAAAGCACCCAAAGGAAGAATAGCCCAGTTGGTCAGAAGGAGAACACGCACTCCGACAATAAGATCAAGTATTAAAAAAATCAAACAAATAGTGATGGCAAGTCTAGGGCGAATCTTGTGCGTGGCTATAATATTTTCTTCATTTTTATATTCAGGGTCAAGGGCTTTATAATAGTCCATGAGATTATTCCAAGCTGAGACAAAGAAATTAATAGAAATCAACCCAATGATAAATAATAGCGTGGGAATCAAATGGAAAGACTTGAAATACCAAATAGAATATAGGATACCTACTAATGGAGAGAGTAATGCAGCAGGTAAGGTTTGTATCCTGATGAAATGGATAAATG
>WREM01000159.1 GCA_009779335.1 Streptococcaceae bacterium
ATTTGGCGTTCATTTAATTTTTCATAAAATTTTTCTTTTAGTGTAGAGTCCTGATTGATTGGAATTATTCCCATTGCTAGCTCCTCTTTCTCTCATTTCTTAATTAGTATTATTATAACATATTTCAGTATTAGGTATTCCTTTAATTTTATTAAAAATATATTTGTATATCATTATATTTTTGTTATTTGTTTTGTTATGCTTGACTTATCACTCAAAGAAAGGGTTTATTAATATGAAAAAGAAATCACTTATTCCCATTGCCTTATTGGTCACCTTATTGGGAGGAGCGGAAGTTTATGCAGATGGAAAAAATGTAATAACAAACTTCCAACTTCCTATTGTACATGAAATGAGTACGCTGAGTAAAGCAATGCTAGGAAAAGCAGAAATGGGAACATGGGGAGGGGCCACTTGGGCTCTAGCAGATGATGGAGAACTCATTTTTGTAGGTGGAGATGTAGGGACTCCGCCTAAAAACCTTCATGATACGCTTATTGATAATGGAATTGATATATCCTCAGTTAAAAGCATAGAATTTACTACAAAAACTCAGATGAGTAATGTCCCTAATGCCTTTCGAGACATGGCATCAGTCACTACAATTAAGAAATTGGGAAATCTGCAATATTCAGGGACGGGATACTTCATGTTTGCTATGGGTACTAACAACCTTACATCTTTAGATTTGACAGGATTTGATACAAGTAATTTTACTGATTTTAATTATATGTTTTCAGGAGATAGTGGATTAACAGAGCTTGACGTATCAAAATTTGATACAAGTAAGGTAATTGATTTAACTGGAACATTTGAAGCAGTTACATCAGTTGAGAATTTGGATGTGTCTAATTGGGATACCTCCAACGTTATTCGCATGAACTGGACATTTTCTGGTATGGAATCAGTTAAAAAGCTTGATGTTTCACATTGGAATACCTCCAAAGTTTATAACATGAGTATGCTATTTGAAAGCTGTCACAGTTTGACTGAACTAGACGTCTCTAATTGGGATATGAGTGCTGTCGATCATATGGATTACTTATTTGCAGATATGAAAAATCTTAGATCACTCGATTTATCAAACTTCAAATTATTTCCAAACGCTGTAACAGGTGCTATGCTAGCAGGGGATACTTCGCTTAGTCAGCTAAAACTAGGACCAAACTTCCCTCTCACATCCGATATGGACCTGCCTAACATCCCTGTTTCAGGTGATTACACAGGCTACTGGCAAAATGTAGGCTCAGGAACGGTAGATGCTCCTATGGGGACAAATATATGGACATCTGTGGAGCTCATGACAAACTATGACGGTTCTCAACCTGATACTTATGTTTGGCAAAAAGGTTCAAAGATGTCTCTTGGTCAGCCTTCTAACTACACCACAGACTTACCTCTATCTACCTATGTACCTACTGCAGTTACACCCCTTAAACCTTATCGTTATAATGTAATTCTCAATAATGACTATCCTTATTATTCAAGTCTTATCGATGGACAGATGGATTCAGAGCATGTTACTACTCCTAACTTCCCCGTAGGACACACTGTCTATAACCGTGCAACAATGCCAGTGATTTATACTTCAGGGGATAAACAAGGACAAACTATAAATTTTGTAGAAATATCTGATAATGGACAAGATTGGTATTGGGTAGATGAACATGCACTTAACCTTGATTTAATTTCAATCTATCCTGCAATAAACAATGAAGGTCATGCTCTTTCAGGAGACGTATTCTTAGGTTCTACTTTGAATTATGGAAATTCAGGGATGAACGTTAATTCTCAAATGATAAAAAATGCTTATAATGCAAATGGTCAGATTATCTATCAGTCACAAGCACAGCTTTCCGATTTTATTTCTGAACCTGATCCACAAGCCGCCCTGAACACATTTAACTCCAATCTTGATCAAGCTGCTCAAGATTGGAATGATGCAGTAGGTCAAACTCTGTTCATCAAATCAGATAGTACTAGTCAACCTATTAACTACAAAATTTCCGTAAATCCTTCAGGAAACGGAAGTGCATCTGGAATTGGGGGTTCTGCCATTGATGAGAAATGGGTACAGTATGGAGAAATTGGTACTAATAATGTACTTCATGCGGTCATACGTCATGAGATGGGACACATCCTTGGATTAGCACATACCAAAAACGCCCAGTATGAAGGAATGCCAGATGGTTACAGCTTTAGTGAAGATAGCGATGTCATGAATGCCGTATTGATTCATACCTCAAGTGGATTTGCAGAAACACAAACCACTATCAGTAATAATGATGTTCAGACGATCAAACTTATTTTAGCCAACCATAATTTCCTTAATCCTACACTATAAATAGCCCAAAAAAACTTCCCTTAAGGAAGTTTTTTGGTGAATTAAATGCTCCTCATAGTTTTTAAAACTTCTCAATATCCATATCATATAAAAATTGATTGATAATACTGAGTTGGAGAGGGACTGTCTTTCTAATAAGCATTCCATGATTATAAGTATCGTCATGTTCTTTTGAAAGATTCAGGTTGATG
>WREM01000160.1 GCA_009779335.1 Streptococcaceae bacterium
GAATTTAACGACTAATCTATCTAGTATAGCATAGTTTCTGTCTATCTCCAACTTCTGATATTTATTGACAGAAGAAAAGTATCAAAGTTATCTGATACTTCTATTCATTTATTTTTCAAAATTTGTATAAATTTGCTTAAAAATGGTCAAAAAACTTTCAACTTCAGTCATTGTATTTGAAAAATCTAAGCTTATACGTACCGCACTGGTTGCAATTTCTGATTTGATATTCATTGCTGACAAAGTGCTGGCAGCTGCATTTTTCTTAGATGAGCAAGCACTGGTCGTCGAGATGAATATGTCATGCTCTTCCAAAGCATGAACCAAAACTTCTCCCCGTACACCCCTTATTCCAAAGGTTATAATATTAGGAAGAAATTTTTCCATTTCTGAGAAGATAATTACCTTATCAAAACCTTCTAAAGCATGAAATAACACTTCTTTCATTTTGGTTAACCGAAAGATTTTATCTTGACTGTCTTCTAATGTTAATCGTAAGGCTTTAGCCGTCGCAACAATTCCTGCGAGATTTTCTGTAGTGGAGCGTCGATTGGACTCTTGCCCACCTCCGTGCAAGAGGGGGGGTAATTTTTTTCCTGATTTAGCATAAATGAATCCTACTCCTCGTGGTCCATGAAATTTATGAGCAGAAAATGTAGCAAAATCTACACGGTCAGTTAAGAAATTCTGAATGGGCATTTTTCCAATAGCTTGAACTGCATCAACATGAAAAGAAAGTGTTGGTCTATCAGCAAGAAGTTCTGAAATTTCCTGAATAGGCTGAATCGATCCAATTTCATTGTTAGCAGCCATGATAGACACAAGTATCGTGTCTTCACGAATGAGTTGAGACAGGGCTTCTATATCAACAATTCCATGTTTGTCTACTGGAGCAAAATCCAATTCAAATCCTTGGCCAACTAACCACTCTGCTGTATTTTTTACTGCGGGGTGTTCAATAGAGGAGATAATAATATGCTTTCCATATTTTGCTTTTTCAAAAGCAACACCTTTAATCACCCAATTATCGCCTTCTGTTCCTCCTGATGTGAAAAAAAGTTCATCCGAATTGATCCCTAGAAGTTCTGCTATTTGCTTACGAGAAGTTTCTAATAAGCGGGTAGCTGTTGTTCCTAGACTATGCAAACTTGATGGATTACCTATGATACGACTTGAGACCTCTTGATAGGTTTTTAAAGCTTCTGGATAGATGGCTGTTGTTGCTGCATTGTCAAAATAAATCATATTTTTCCTTATTTCTTTTTTATATTAAGCTTTCTATATTTTATCATAAGTTAATAGGCAATAAAAAAATCACCCAAAGGTGATTTTCATACAATTAAAAATTATTTAGCTTTTTTAACTGTATCTTTCAAAGCTTTACCAGCTTTGAATGCAGGAACTGTTGTAGCTTTGATTTTGATTTTAGCTCCAGTTTGAGGGTTACGTCCTTCACGAGCAGCACGTTTACGAGTTTCGAAAGTTCCGAAACCGATAAGTTGTACTTTGTCCCCTTTTTTAAGGAACTCAGATACTGATGCTGTGAATGCATTAACTGCTTTTTCTGAATCTTTTTTAGTCAATCCAGTTTTAGTCGCAACTTTAGCGATAAGATCTTGTTTGTTAGCCATTTTTCAATGTCCTCCAATAAATTTTATTTTACCCGCCAAGTGAATGTCACCCTTAAGGTAATTACATTCTATCAAATATTTTTTCACTTGACAAGTAATAATCATGTTTTAAGGTGTTTTTTTGTCTTTTTTTGCGATTTTATCAACATTTAAGAAATAATACATCTCGCAAACCCTTGTTATCATTGGTTTTTTATTTTTTCGTCAAATTTCTATTTTTTTGACTAAATTTATCCAGTTTTAGTATTTTTTACCCTATTTTATTGTATTTTCATTAAAAAATAGTCTTGCTTAAGACTATTTTATTTATTCATAACGAATCATAATGGCCCATGCTCCTGCACCTGTATGTGTAGCGATAATTGAACCTGTTTGCATGATTGAAATGGGTTTCTCTACAAACTCTTGAAGCATTTCTTTGGCACGCTCAGCCATTTCTAGCCCTTCTGCATGTGATATACCAATTTCTTTAATTTTTTGACCTGATTGGCGGATAGCACTTACTTTCTCCTCTAACCATTTTATGAAGGTTTTTGTTCCACGCCCACGAATAGGATTTTCAAGGCTACGATTCTTAAACTCCATCACGACACGCACATTCAACAGATTTCCAATAAGACCTTGTGTTTTACTGATTCGTCCACCTTTTACCAGATTTTCGAGATTAGAAATACCGATAAAGAGTTCTGTTTTTTGACGGATTTCATTGATTCTTTTAAGAATTTCTTCTTTCCCTGCACCCGATTGAGCCATCTGTGCCACCTCAACTACTTGAAAAGCTAATGCTTGATCAGTAAAATCACTATCTAAAACTGTCACCTCACGACCAGAAATCAAAGCACCTTGACGGGCTGCTTCAACTGTTCCACTAAGCCCTGATGTCA
>WREM01000161.1 GCA_009779335.1 Streptococcaceae bacterium
AACCAATGAAAAATTAGGGATTGTTATTGCAGATATTCCGTCATTTTTCCGTTTTAACCGTGTGGTTGACGCAGATAATGAAAACAAGATGATTGCTCCTATCATGAATGATATCTGGAAACGCATGAAAATGCGGAAGAAAGTTAATTTCCACGATTTCAGGACATTTACCATGTCCTATGGGACTTACTTTTGGGCAAAAACTCAGATATTAGAGCCGCTTTTTGACTTAGAAATCATGAAAAAAGAAGTGCCTGATGAGCCACTACCACAAAATACAATCTTACATGCCATTGAGCGTGTTATGATATATCTAGCGTGGGATAAGGATATGGACTATCGTATCAGCAAATCTCAGGAAAATCTATCGCCTTTTATTGATGCTCGAACATTTAATCAACGTTTTGGTATTACAGAAGATAACGCAAAAGATATTCGATTGAGATTCGTACTTAAACTAGCAGTGAAAAAATCTTTACGTTTAGTTAAATATAGGACATATCAGCTATTAGGAAAAGATACTAAAAATATATAAATATAAGAAATTTTGTAATAAAGAGGAATAGATATGAGAGAAAACAAACAAGAGTATTCATTAAAAAAACGAATAATTTTAATCATTATTGGTATTTTCATATTATTTATGAGCCAAGTTATTGTTAGTTTTATTCCATTTACTATTCCAAGTAAAACAAGACTCTTTATTTCAGCAATTGCGATTACTCTTTATTTTCTTTTTGCAAAATATGGAAAAAAAGAAAATATCACAAGGAATGTAGCTCTTCTTATTGTGTTATTTGGAGGCGCAGCTTGTATTGTAAAACCCATACAATTTGGACTAGATGAAGAAACACATCTTTCAAATACAATTCAATTAGCAGATGGAAATCTAATATCACAATCTATTAAAAATAAAGATGTTACAAATACAAATCAACCTGATTATTTGGCAGTTTATAAATATGATGCATTAAGAAATCCTAATGCAAAAGAAACTGGAAAAAATATAGACCCTCAATTCTTTAGTGAAAAACATTATCCATCTCAATATACGAGCAAATTCTCAGGAATCAGCAATTTTGCATACATTCCTAATGCATTAGGATGGGATATTGGAAGACTAATTTCTAATAAGATTTTTGTTTCATATTATTTAGGACGTTTTTTTAACGTTCTAGCTTATGCGTTGCTTGTTCTCATTGCATTCAGAATAAGTCGATATTATAAGGGAGCATTATATATTATTGCAGCTTTTCCTGCAACTCTTTGGATAGTAGCAGGATACAGCTATGACTATCTCTATTATGGATTGTCTCTTATTTTAATTGCGATGTTTACAAATTTTATTGCGGAAAGAAAGATTACTCGCAAACAAATTGTGCAATTTATTGGGACTTCTACACTGTTTATTTTTCCTAAATTTCCCTTTGTATTAGTTGGAATATTAGCCCTACTACTACCAAAATCTTATTATAAAGATAAAAAAGATAGGATTTATGGCTTAATTCTTTATACCGTAAGTGGGTTTCTTTCTCTTCTTTGGTATATGAATAGTACTATTATTGGAAAAATTTTCCATAGTGTCAATTCAAGTAATAGTTCAAGTACAGAAAATACATTTGGGATAACATATTTTATCCATCATCCACTTCCAATGATACGAACATTTTTTTCTTTTTCGTTAACTTCTTTGGGTAGCTATTTCGGAATAAATATTAGCCATCCTAGCCCTCCCTCTCCGTTGCAATATACTACAAATGGATCAGATTTTTTGATTACAACCATACCTGTTTTAATGGTCTTTCTAATGGTTATTTTGACATTTAATTTAGAGTTTTCCATACCAAAATATTTCAATTGGATATTTCTTGTTCTATTGATAATTATCAGCTGTTTAATTATTTACGCAGTATCAGGAGATTCACGATTGGCATTCGATGCCAATAGTTTATTTGTTCGGGGATCACAATCAAGATATTTCTATTTCTTCTTTTTAATAGTCCCTTTATTGCTATCTGGACCAATAAAGTCACTTTTAAAAATGAAATCTTTAGAAATAAGTGAAAATGAAATAGTGTCGAATAGAATAAGTAACTTGATTCAATATATAATTGTTTTTCTCAATATTCTTGTTCTTGGGGTTGCGTTATATACTTTGCTAGTTTACCACCTTTAATGAGTTCTCAAATTCCATTTAACACAGAAAATTCTTCCATTGCATTTGATGTAGAGTTAAGATATAATTTAAAGGTATAGTTTATTATGAAAAAGGATTAAAATGATAGAAAAATCTAAAGTAAAAATCTTACTCATCATTCCTGCTTACAATGAATCAGAAGGAATAGTAGATGTCATAAAGAAAGTAGATGATTATCGATTTAAGTTGGATTATCAACTGGATTACGTTGTCATCAATGATGGATCTACAGATGATGAAGAGGACGTCTTACAGAAACATGACATCAATCATGTAGAACTCATTCAAAATCTGGGAATAGGTGGTGCCGT